>CAZPYZ010000391.1:0-4703 GCA_964590215.1 uncultured Dehalococcoidia bacterium
TCGGCGGCTCCTGCGTGGCCGTGGGCGTCGACGGGACCGGTGTGCGCGTCGGAGTCGGTGGGACAGGTGTACGCGTCGGAGTCGGTGGGGCCGGCGTCGGGGAGGGTGGCAGCGGTGTGCGTGTGGCTGTAGGGAGCACCGGTGCGGCCGCGGGCTTCGCCGGTGTGGAGGTCCGAGTTGGGGATGGTGGGACGGGAGACGTCGACGCTTTATGCGCGGGGCCGGGCGATGGCTTGGCAGCGGCAGCGGTCGGCGTTGGTGCCAAAGGGGCAGGGGTCCGCGTCGGCTTGGGCGGGACGGGGGTGCGAGTGGGCACTGCCTCTGCAGGCAGCGTACGGGCGCGCGGAGCGGCCGGGGCGCGGACTGCAGGCGGGCGCTCTGCCACCTCCCGGGGCTTGCCACCAGACCTATTCTCTACAGGCGCTCTCTGGATGGCACGGGTTTGAGGCGGGGCCGCGTTGTTGCCCGCCGGAGACCGAGCGACGGCCGTCCGGGTAGGGACTACCGAGGAGGCTGAACTACCCCGTGGTCCGGATTGCGACCGCAGTTTGGGCGCTGACTCCGCCGCGGGCGGCGCATCGCCCCCGCAGCCCGCGAGCCCCAGCAGCAAGACCAGGAACAGTCGAGGCAACAGCCGAGGCCGGCGGCCCTGCCCCTGGGCCCCCGAAGCGACCGACTCCGGAACTAGGGACGGGACGGACCTCAGCACGGCGATGGCCTTGGCGAGATACCACTTCCCTGGTCGTCCGCCGTGCGATCGCCCCCCGAGGCCCATTTCTTGCCGCTCCAAGGCAACGTGCACGAAATCCGTTGTGACGGCGGCAAGAAGCTACCCCCGTTCCGGGACTGTGCCCGGAACGGGGGCCCTTCGGACACGGGGAACCCAACTCGGACGTGTTGGTACATGGATTCCCCGCTCAGACAGATTCCCTTGCGTCTACGCCCGCCCGTCCCCGTCTAGGCGCTTGCGGCGACAACGACAACATTTTTTCGATACAGCTTCGGCAAGCGCCTGGTGCGGGAGTCGGTGGACCTACGAGGGGCGATCTCCAGCAGATAGGCTCCGTCGCCCCTCGGGCGTCTCACCAAGAGCTGGCGACAGGTGAGGCACCTCAGAGAGCCATCAGATTGTTGCTTTGGCTTCCAATGTCCGCACTTCACGTCTCTTCCTCCTCGGTGAAGGATCGGGGGGGCTGGTGCAAGCATGGCACCCAGGTCGAGCTGATGGCATCGTCCCCACGAAGGGGTGCAGGTCATCCAATGGGATGAGCCTGGTTCATCCCGCCGAGTGATGTGCGCTAAACGGCGCTGACTCAGACTGGCGGAAGAACGTGTAGACGAGGAGGCTCAGCGGTCCTATGGGTCCATTAACTCCGGGAGACGAGGTAGAGATATTGCCGGCGGCCGGCGTGTCAAACCTGCGCTATGAAGGGAGACGGGGGAGGGTGGTTACAGGCCTTATCCCGGACCGGATGCCCCTGCTGCGGCGTTCCCTGGAGGTGCCCCACGGGCCCAGGGAACGGGAGTACGTGGTCCGGCTCTACGCGGAGCCCGAGCGCCGCAGGCCACAAGAGCACGTGGTGCTGCCCATCAGATGCCTTCAGCCCGCCACCGGAAGTCGTGCAGCCATGGGAGCACCCCAGCTCTAGGGCTAGGGAACGCTTGAAAAAGGGGACAAACACCAAGGGACGAAGGTGAGGGAGATGACGTTCGACCTATTGGCTGTCACCGCCGACGAATTGTGGGCCATCCATGACTACGTCCGGCAGCACGACAAGCTGGGCCAGGAGTGGGACAAGGACTTCACGGCGCGCGTCATGGCCGCGATCCTGGAGGTCCAGGACCATTCATGCCAGCAAGCCACCCTGATGTGCTCTGAAGATGAACTGTGGCAGATGGACCGCCAGATACCCAGCGCATTGATGGTGGGCCTCCAGCCCGTCGGCAGGGAACTCTTGGCCAAGGTGATGCGACTCATCGTCAAGATGAGAGGAGGTGAGGGAGATGACGAGTACTCAAGCGCCAGTAAGGACACCGGTGAAGAGCCCGCAGGAGGCTCCTTTGAGGCGGCTGCATCCCGATGAGCTGTGTCCCGCTCAGAAAGAGCGGGTGGTGCGGACCATCCGCCGCGACCTCTAGACCGGTCCTCCTCAGGCCTTGTTGCCGGTAGGGGCAAGGCATGGCCTTGCCCCACCGGGCGAGGGAGCAGCACATGCTATCAATCCACCTCATTGCATCACTCGCAGTCATGGGTGACAGTAGCCGGAGGCGCTGGCCGGCGTCGACTCACGCTGCGGAGCAGGGAGCGCGGAAAAAGCGCCTACCGGCGAATCGCTGGCTTAGGGGTTTGGTCTGGACCTTGGCCGTCCTCCGGAGGAGCTACACTGCAGTTCTCCTCTTCGCTCTGGTATGTTTCTCCCTAGTGCGATAGGCTTACTTGCGTTCGGTCTCACGCACTCGCCGCCGTTGTTGCAGACACGACGGCACGGGGCCACGTTTACCGCCACGGTCCAGCCTTGCATGGCACGCGGCCATCGGACCGCAACTACCCGTGGAGCTTCAGAGGCGCCTACGCCGCACCAGTGGGGTAGACGGGCATTGCACCCGGCTTCATACTGGCCCCACTACTCATCACAACGGAGGACTTCGTGACCACAGAGACGATCAGACCCGTGGATGCCAAAAACATGCGCATCATCGGGCACAACGACCTGGGCAAGTACGGCGACTGCGGCGAGGGGATGGCGCTCCACATTGGCCGGAACGGCCGCCGCACCCTCTTTATCGCCCACCTTAACGCCCCCGGCGACTTTAGCGCCCTTGACGTCACCGACCCGCGCAACCCGGAGGTGATCTACTCGCAGGAATTGCCGCACATGAAGATGCGGTCCAACTGCCTGATGATCGTGGGCGACACCATGCTGGTCTGCCGCCAGGTGAGCGTCCCCGGCGACAAGCCGGCCGGTGTCGAGGTCTTCAACGTCGCCGATCCCTCCCAACCCAAGTCCATCGGCTTCTGGGACGCGTCCGGCCCGGAGTCCCCGGGCACTCACTTCGTGTGGTTCGTCGATGGCCGGTACGCCTACGTAGCGAGCGGCACCCCGGACTGGGACCCCCACGCGCCGACCATGGGGTGGATCGTCGTCATCCTGGACCTGGCCGATCCCACGAAGCCTCGCGAGGTGGGCCGCTGGCACCTCCCAGGCACCAGCAAGAGCGACGGCTTTGTCCTGAAGAGCCATGCGGAAGAGGTCGCCGAGGCTATGGGCATTACCCTGCCGGACGCCCCCCGTCCCCGCCGCGGCGCCATACAAGTAGGCGACCGGCTGACCTTCAACTCCCAGAACCGGGTCCACGATATCTACGTCTACCCGGAGCGTCCCGACCGCTGTTACGTCGCGTACCTGGACTCCGGCGCCATTATCCTGGACGTTGCCGACAAGGCCCATCCCAAGCTGGTCTCGCAGTTGGACTACCACCCGCCGCTGCCGGGCTACACCCACACCGTCATGCCCCTCTTCAGCAAGGAGTTGCTGGCCATCACGGAAGAGGGATCAGAACGGCCGCTGGCAGACGATCAACCCAAGACCCTGCGCTTCGCGGACATGAGCTACGAGCCCCGGCTGCAGCTCGTCAGCGCCATCTCGCTGCCAAACAAGGAGGAGCTGGCCGGAAAGGAACGGTTCGGCGCCCACAACATCTACGACAACCCGCCGGTGCCCGGCTCCTTCAAGTCGGAGGACGACATCGTGGGCTGCTTCTTCAGCCTCGGGGTGCGTGTCTACGACATCCGTGACCCCTGGCGGCCGGAGTTGAAGGCCTACTGCATCCCGCCCGCGCCGCGAGGCCGGCCTGCCACCCAGATGAACGACCTCCACATCGACGAGCGCGGCATCATCTACGCCAACGAGCGCTCCGCGAACGGGCTTTACGTCATGGAATGGGACCAGGAGTAGGCGCCGGGGAGGATAGCTCGGTAGAGTCGGCAGGCCCCAGAGTCGCTGATATCCTGAGGGGGAAGAAAGCCAGTATCAGGCAAGCCGCCCTGCCGCCGGGATCACCTGGTTGGGAGTCGTTCCTCAATATGACATCAGGCACGGTGCGAGGAGCCGGGACCGTCATTGCGAGGCCGGGCACGACCTGTCACCGGGCACCGACGGTTCGCGGCCGAAGCAACCTGGGCGACGGGGTGGAGGGCTATTCCCGATGCTTCCCCCCACCCGGGTTGCGGAGCCTGTCCTGAGCGGAGCCGAAGGGTCGCCCCCTCCGGGTTGGTCCTCCCCACCGCTTCTTTCAATGACATCAGGCACGGTGCGAGGAGCCGGGACCGTCATTGCGAGGCCGACCGCGAGCTGCCGCTGGGCACCAAGGTTCGCGGCCGAAGCAACCCGTGTGGTGGTGGGAGGGCTTTCCCGATCCTTCCGCCCCTCCCAGGTTGCCTCGTCGCCCTCCCCGGCATGGTCCTCCCCACCGCTTCTCGCAATGACGGACGGCGGCGCGATGTCATGCCCGGTATCTGGCGGCGATCCGCCGCCTGTTGAGCTCGCAATAACGGACGGCACGCGGTGCGATGTACCGTCATTGCGAGGCCGGCCGCGAGCTGCCGCTGGTCACCGAGGTTCGCGGCCGAAGCAACCTGGGAGGTGGGGGGAGGGCTTTCCCGATCCTTCCGCCCCTCCCAGGTGGCAAGGCGCTGGCGCGCT
>CAZPYZ010000392.1:0-4702 GCA_964590215.1 uncultured Dehalococcoidia bacterium
CTCAGAATGACCCTTGCGGCGAGTCTCTGATCTGGGAAGGCTATGCCCCCAAAAGGCGCGGCATCAACGCCGTCGCCAGCCCCAGGAGCAGGAGAAATCCGCCGATATCGGTACACGTAGTGAGGAATATAGACGATCCCAAGGCCGGGTCCAAGTGGCACGCCCGCAGCATCAACGGAAACAGCGCGCCGAGCACTCCCGCCAGGACCACGTTCCCAAGCATAGCTACCGCGACCACCAGTCCCAGCCAGGCGTTCCCCACAAGAAGCAGTGCCAGCAGGGCAGCGATCACGCCGGCGACCGCCCCGTGGATCATGCCAAAGACGATCTGGTCGGACATGATCCTGAAGACGTCTGCACCGCTCACCTCGCCCAGGGCCAGCCCCCGGACCAGCAGGGTCACCGCCTGAGTGCCGGTGTTGCCGCCGTGGCCCGCGACCACCGGCATGAAGACCGCCAGGGCCGCTAGCCTCTCGATGGATGGTTCGAAGAGGCTAACGACGTAGGCCGAAATAAAGGCGGTGAACAGGTTGAGGATAAGCCAGGGCATGCGCCGCTTCAGCACTGCCGCGAGGGGGGCGATGACCTTGTCGCTCTCTGAGAGGCCCACCATGTGGTACATGTCCTCGGTGGTCTCCTCTTCCAGCACGTCCGCCGCATCGTCGAAGGTGATGGTCCCGATGAGCTTTTCCTCCTCGTCCACCACCGGCAGCACCACAAGGTCATAGTGCCGCATCTTCAGCGCGGCTTCCTCGCGATCCGTGCCCGCGAGAACGGAAACCACCTCGGGATCCATGATAGACCGCAGCGGCGCCTCAGCCGGCGCGGTGACCAGGTCTCGCAAGCTCACCACACCCATTAGCCTGCGGGCGCGATCGGTCACGAAGAGGTAATAGGCCATGTTGCTCGGCGGTTTTGCCTGGCGCAGGAAGGCGAGGGCCGCGTCCGCCGTGGCGTCGGCGTCCAGCGCGAGGTAATCTGGGTTCATGACCCCAGCCGCGGTCTCTTCGTCGTGGAGCAGCAACGGCGCCACGCGCTGCGCCTCCCGCATCAGGCCCAGTACCTCCGCGGCGTGTCCCCTTGCCATTTGTCCCAGCACGTCCGCCGCGATGTCTGGTTCGCTCTCGTCCAGGACCGCCGCGGCCGTCACTGGCTCCAGTTGAACCGCCAGCGCGGCCGCGTCCTCCGCGTCAAGGTGCTGGAAGACGCCGGCGATGCCCGCACGATCGAGACGAGAGATCAAGAGCACCCGTTCAGGTTCCTCAAGGGCCATGAGGATGTCCGCCGCATCCGCGGCGTGGATATCCGCCAGCAGGCTGGTCGCTTCCGCGAGGCGCTCCGCTTGGAGATCCTCCTGGATTTTGCCCAGGACCTCGCGCGCCTCGGGTTCCACGGCCTTGCTCTATCGGGTGCCCAGGTACTCGTTCAACGGCTGAATGTTGTAGGTGTCGCCGCCCCCCAGAAGCGAGCGGACTGCGGCGCGGGCGGTGTCGAGAGAGGTGAAACAGGGGACCTGTAGCTCGGCGGCAGCTCTGCGCACCTCGAATCCGTCCCGCAGCGGGGTGCGGCTGCCTGTGATGGTGTTCACCACCGCATCCACTCGCCGCTCCTGGACCACCTCGACCATATTGGGGTGGCCCAAGCCAATCTTCTGGACCACCTGGGCAACGGGTAGCCCCATCTCCCCGATGAAGCGGGCGGTGCCTTCGGTGGCGTACAGGGTCCAATGCAGCCGGTGGAAGTCCTCTATGAGAGGCCGGGCCTCGGCTTTGTCTCGGTCGGCGATGGTCAACAGGACCGAGCCATGGTTCCCGAGCATCAGGTTCGCCGACATCAGCGCTTTGGTCAGGGCGCCTTGAAAATCGTAATCCACGCCCATGACCTCACCGGTGGACTTCATCTCAGGTCCCAGGTAGGTGTCAACCCCCGTAAGCTTGGACATGGAGAACACCGGAGCCTTTATTGCCACCAGCTTCTGGCGCTTCCAGAGGCCACCCTTGTACCCTTGCTCGGCCAGCGTCCTGCCGAGCATGATATTCGTCGCCAAGCGGACCATGGGCACGCCGGTCACCTTGGAGAGGAAAGGAACCGTCCGGCTCGCCCTGGGGTTCACCTCCAACACCAGAATCTGTGGCACCGGCGCCCCCACCTGCGGACCATTGTCAGGGGGCATCACGACGTACTGGACGTTCATGAGCCCCTGAACCCCGAGGGCCAAGCCGATCCGCTGGGTATACTCGACCAGGGTATCCACCTCCTCGGCCGTGAGGTTGATGCCCGGATAGACGGCCATCGAATCACCGCTGTGGACCCCGGCCCTCTCGATGTGCTCCATGACCCCGGGGATAAGGACCTCCCGCCCGTCACAAAGAGCGTCTACCTCTACTTCTTTGCCCTCGAGGTACTTGTCGATGAGCACCGGGCGGCCTGATCCCAACTCCACCGCCCAGCCCACGTAGCGCTCGAGGTCGTCCTCGTTGTGGACGATCTCCATCGCGCGCCCCCCCAATACGTAGCTGGGGCGCATCAGCACCGGGAAGCCGATGGCTCGAGCCACGTGGACAGCGTCCCGGACCGATGTCACTGCGGCTCCCGGCGGCTGCGGGATCCCCAGTCGGTTTATGAATTCCTCGAAGCGACGGCGGTCCTCCGCGAGGTCGATGGTCTCGGCGCTGGACCCGAGGATGGGGAGGCCTGCTCGGTGTAAGGGCGCCGCGAGGTTGATGGCCGTCTGTCCGCCGAACTGCACGATGGAGGCGGGGCCTCGTTCCCCGTTCCCCGTTCCTGGTTCCTCGCGTTCGTTTTCTAGGATGTCCCGCACGCTCTCCTCGTCCAGGGGTTCGAAATAGAGCCGGTGGCTGGTATCGAAGTCGGTCGACACCGTCTCCGGGTTGGAGTTCACCATGACGCTGTGGACCCCAGCCTGGTCCAGGGCCCAGGCCGCATGGACCGAGCAGTAGTCGAACTCGATGCCCTGTCCGATGCGGATGGGGCCACTCCCCAGCACGATGGCCCGGTCACCAGGCTCTGCAGCCGCCTCGTTCTCTTGCTCATAGGCACTGTAGAAATACGGGGTGTCCGCACTGAACTCCGCAGCGCAGGTGTCCACCATCTTGTAGACGGGACGGATGCCCCAGCGCTGTCGCAGCTCTCGGACCCGTTCCGGCAGGCCTTCCGTTTGCGCGCTGTCCCCCAGTTGGGCGATCTGCTCGTCTGAGAAACCCAACTGCTTCGCCTCCCGCATAAGACCTCGGCTCAACGGCTCGGCGAGGAGACGCCGTTCCATCAGCACCAGGCCCGCCAGCTTGGAGAGGAACCAGGGGTCGACCCCTGTTAAGGCGCTCAACTGCTCGGGCTGTGCTTCCCGGCGGAGGGCAGCCATCAGGCCCCACAGACGGAGGTCGTTGGGCCCCAGGGGGAGGTTTCGCAGCACCTCATCCGGCTTGGTGAGCTCCTTGAGCTGCCAGGCTGGGTCTTCCCACTGCAGGAGCTTGTTCCCCAACTCGAGCGAGCGTACCGCCTTCTGCAGCGCTGCTTCGAAGGTGCGGCCTATGGCCATGACCTCACCGGTGGCCTTCATTTGCGTCCCGGTGCTCCGGTCCCCTGTCGCGAACTTATCGAAGGGCCAGCGGGGGATCTTGACCACGCAGTAGTCGAGAGCCGGCTCGAAGGCCGCGGTGGACTTGCCCGTTACGGCGTTGGTTATCTCGTAGAGCCGGCGGCCGACCGCGATCTTCGAGGCGACCCGTGCGATGGGATAACCCGTCGCCTTGCTGGCCAGGGCGGAGCTGCGGCTGACCCGGGGGTTAACCTCGATGACGTAGTACGGCGTCGTCGAGCTATCCTTGCCATAAGCCCGCTCCCGCTTTGGGCCCATCGCGAACTGGATGTTACACCCGCCCTCTATCCCCAGAGCCCGGATGATCTTCAGGCTCGCCGAACGGAGGGTCTGGTACTCCTTGTCGGTGAGGGTCTGGCTCGGGGCGACGACGATGCTGTCCCCGGTGTGGACGCCCATGGGGTCGAAGTTCTCCATGTTGCAAACGGTAATGCAGTTGTCGCCGCCGTCTCGCATAACCTCGTACTCGACCTCTTTCCAGCCCAGCAGGGACCGCTCGAGCAGGACCTGGTGGATGGGGCTCGCGGCGAGGCCGCCCGCGACGATGCGCTCCAGGTCTTCGCCGGTCTCGGCAAAGCCGCCACCGGTACCGCCAAGGGTGTACGCGGGCCGTACCACCAGGGGCAGGCCGAGGTCCGCTGCTACCTGCCTGGCCTCGGCGATGCTATGGACCACGGCGCTCTCCGGCACCGGCTCACCAATCGCCTGGAGCAGCTCCTTGAAGAGCAAGCGGTCCTCGGCTCTGCGGATGGTCTCCAGGGGTGTCCCTAGCAGCCGGACCTTGTACCGATCTAGCACGCCCGCATCCGCCAGCGCGACGGCCAGGTTCAACCCGGTCTGGCCACCCAGGGTTGGGAGCAGCCCATCGGGTTTCTCTCGAGCGATGATCCGCTCGACGACCCCGACCGTCAGGGGTTCGATGTAGACGACATCCGCGATCTCGTGGTCCGTCATGATGGTGGCCGGATTGGAGTTCACCAGGACGGAAATCACGCCCTCTTCCCGCATTGCCTTGCAGGCCTGAGTCCCCGCGTAGTCGAACTCCGCCGCCTGCCCGATGACAATGGGCCCGGATCCGATGAT
>CAZPYZ010000393.1:0-4696 GCA_964590215.1 uncultured Dehalococcoidia bacterium
GACCCGGGAGCGGATGGGGAAGATGGAGGACTTCTTCATCTACGAGGGCTTTCCGCCTCACCCCGTGGCCGTCGGCCTGGGCGCCGCCGCCCGCCAGGGCGCGGACAGGAACGGCGAGACCAACACCTCGTTCCGAGAAGAGCGCAAGGGCTACGCGGACGCCCGCCCCGGCGGCTGGGACCCTGTGGAGCGGCTCAAGGACCAGGACGTGGACGGCGTGGCCGGCGAGGTGCTCCACACCACCCTCGCGTTCCGCCTCTACTGGATGAAAGATGGGGGTCTGCAGCGGGCCTGTTTCCGGGCCTACAACGACTGGCTGGCGGAGTTTTGCAGTCACAGCCCGAAGCGGCTCATTGGCGTGCCCCTCATTTCCGTCTACGACATCGACGAAGCAGTGGCGGAGATGCGGCGGGCCAACCGCATCGGCCTCAAGGGCGCGATGATGCCCCTCTCACCGCCCGCCACGTGTCCGCCCTACTGGATCTCCACCTACGACCCCATCTGGGCCGTGGCCCAGGAGCTGGATATCCCCCTCGTGTTCCACGAAATCACCGGCGGCGGCTTCGAGAGTCCCCTCTCGCCGTCCTCTCACTGGAACCCGGAGTACACCCTGGGCATGCTCATCAGGCCGCACGAGGTGCAGCGGACCCTGGGCCAGCTCATCCTGGGCGGCGTCCTGGAGCGGTTCCCCCGCATCAAGGTGGTCTCTGCGGAGAACGGCACGGACTGGATCCCGTGGTATACGGGCCGGCTGGAGCGCGCCGCCCGGGGCCCGTTCTCCTACCCGACCAAGCTCTCCCTCAAACCCGTGGAGTACTTCCACCGCCAGGTCTACTTCACCTACATCAACGAGCCCCACGCGGTGGGCTACCGCAGCTTCATTGGCGGTGACCACAAGCTTATGTTTGCCACGGACTACCCGCACAGCGCATCGCCGTGGCCGGAGTCCATGAAGGTGGTGGAGCGGGACACGGCTGACTTGCCGGCGGAGGTGACCCGCAAGCTCATCCACGACAACCTGACCGAGGTCTTCAACGTCCCGTCGCCGGTCCTGGTGTAAGACTCACCTCTCCCTCTCCCAGAGGGAGAAGTGAGGGCCGGGCCGCCCGACTGCACGCTGGGCGGCCTTGGTACGTAAGACTATCGTGGACCTCCAGCTCCATGGAAAGAGCGCCATCATCACCGGCGGCAGCGGGCCGATAGGCCGCGCGGTTGGCACCGTGCTGGCCCAGGAGGGGGTGCGGGTGACCCTGGCGGCCCGCACCCGCGAACCCCTGGAGGCGGCGGTCCAAGAGGTCGCTGCCGCCTCCAAAGGGGAGGTGATCGGCTTGCCCTCGGACGTTACCGATGGGGCCTCCGTCCAGCGGATGGTGGATGAGGCGGTCCAGCGCTTCGGCGGGGTCGACATCCTGGTCAACGGCGCGGTGCCCCGGGTCCGCTCCGGGCCAGAGTCGGCGGCGGCCTTCCCCAGCGAGCAGCAGTTCCGAGCGGAGCTGGACGTGAAGGTGCTGGGCTACCTCCGGTGCGTTCAGGCGGTGACGCCGCACATGAAGGCCCGTGGCTGGGGGCGCATCGTCAACCTCAGCGGCCTCAACGCCCGCAATGCCAACGCCACCCTGGGGGCGATGCGCAACGTGTCCGTTGTGGCCATGACTAAGAATCTGGCTGACGAGTTGGGGCCGGACGGCATCAACGTAACCGTGGTCCACCCAGGCGGGGTGCTAACGGACCGCACCGTAGAGCGGGCCAGCCAGGCGGGCATGTCCCTGGAGGAGTTCTCGGCCGCCGCCGGGAAAGACAACGCCATCCGGCGTATGGTGACTGCAGAGGAGGTCGCGTGGGTGGTCGCGTTCCTCTGCTCGCCCCGCTCTGTCGCCATCACCGGGGACGTCGTCACTGTGAGCGGAGGCGCTGGCAGGGCGATCTATTATTAGCGGGTAATTGAGTAAGTGAGTGAGGAATTAAGGGAGTCAGAGACGCTCGGCTCTCATTGCCTTACTTACTGACGTACTAACTTACGACCAACCAGGAGGTCCACCATGGCCCTGACTGCCGGCGCGCAGGCGCCCGACGTCACTTTTACCACCCATGACCGGAAAGATATTCCGGTCTCCAGCTTCAAGGGGCGCCAGACCCTCGTTCTCGCGTTCTATCCCCGGGCCTTCACCGGCGGCTGAGAGCGAGAGCTGCGGAGCTTCCAGAGCCTGATCTCGGAGTTCCAACAGCTCGATGCCCAGGTTCTGGGCTGCAGCACCGATGCGGCGCCGCCTCAGAAGGCATTCTCGGACCACTGCGGTCTGACGTATCCCCTGGTCGCTGACTTCCCAACCTTCGCTGGGGCGAAAGCCTTTGGCGTCTTCAGCGAGGAGCGCCTCGGCAATAGCCGAACGACGTTCATCATCGACAAGCAAGGGGTCATCCGGGAGGTCCTGGAAAACCTGGATCAGCCGGAAGATCACGCCCCGAGGGCCCTGGAAGCCATCAAGCGGTTGTAAGGAATAACGTGCGGCGGTCCCGAAGTCCGTCACGATTGTCATTCTGAGGCATGCTCTGAGCCTTCGGCCATGCTCTAGCGGATGAAAACTGGGCCACTGTCATGCTTGAGGGAGCAGGGGGGATGCGCCGGTGGGGTGGGCGGACCGAAGCATCTGGTGGGGCGTTCCACCACCCCAGATTCTTCCTTCGTCAGAATGACATTTTCGTGGGAGGGGTCGCTGGGCCTCCCGACCCTTCCCTACCGAGTGAAAAGCGGCTTCTGTGAGGCTGACCCTTCGTGCCTTAGGGCAGGCTCCGCGAAGCATCTGGTAGCGGGGGCACGCCTTCACTCCGGCTCAGGAAACGAATCAAGGAGAGTGGTATGCCTTTTCTGAAACGAGGCGATGCCTCCATTTACTACGAAGAGTATGGCTCGGGCTACCCCATCTTCTGCCTCGCGCCGGGCTCACTGGGGTCCTCCATAGACCACTGGCACAAGACGGCGCCCTTCGATCCCACCGTTGTGCTGGCTTCCGACTACCGGATCATCGTCATGGACCAGCGGAACGCGGGCCAGTCCTGGGCGCCCATCCGCGCCAGCGACGGCTGGCCGACCTATACCGCGGACCACGTTGCGCTGCTGGACCATCTCGGGATCGAACGCTGCCACCTGCTGGGACAGTGCATCGGCGCTGGCGGATTCCCCTTCGGTCTCATGCAGGCGCAGCCTGGGAGATTCTCCGCCGCCGTCCTGATGCAGCCCAGCGGGAGGATCGGCCCTGATATCGGCAGGCAGGGGGGCTTTTATCGCTGGCGGGATGCCCTCACCGGACACCCGGAGGCGACGCCAGAGGTGCTGGACGGTTTCTATAAGAACCTCTACACCTACGACTTCGTCTACAGTACCCGCCGCGAGTTCGTCCCCACCTGCCAGGTACCGTTGCTGGTCCTGGCCGGTAACGACGAGGCCCATCCCTTCGAGGTGGCGGTGGAGATCTCCAAGCTCGCGCCCAATGCCGAATTCATTCCAGAGTGGAAAACCGGCGAGCCGCTGAAAGCAGCTATCAAGCGGATCCAGGAGTTTCTGGGCACCCACACCCCGACTGCCGCCGCTGCCAGATAGAGCACGAGTAGCCACCTGAGCGCTTTCGGTCTAAACCTCGCCAGGTGAACCTGAAAGCCCAGTGGCGACGAGCGACGAGCATTAAGCTGCCGAGCCTACTCGTCGCTGGGGTTTCGGTGATCGGAAACGGAATCAGCGTTACGGCCGCAGAAAGCTTCTGAGAACGGCATGCCCAACAGTCCGGGGAAGCGTTGCCCGAGGCGTCGTCCTGAGGCTCTCGAAGGACCCTCCAAGGCTCGGGGGACGGGGATGGGATAGCCCACGCCCGCGACGTCCAGAAAGACGCATTGGACTACCGTGAGTTAGGGGCCACCGGCGTTCTGATACCGGAGGTCGGGCTCGGCGCCTGGGAGTACCGGGGCGGCATCCCGCCCCTCCAGCGGGGCATCGACCTCGGAGCCTCTCTCATTGATACCGCCGAGATCTACGGCACGGAAGAGGTCGTCGGCGAGGCGATAGCGGGCCGGCGGGAGCACGTGTTCCTCGCCACCAAAGTCTCAGGGGACCACCTGAAGTACGACCAGGTGCTGCGCGCCGCCGACGCCAGTCTGAGACGCTTGCGCACGGAGGTCATTGACCTCTACCAGGTACACTGGCCGAATCCGAGAGTACCCATCGCCGACACCATGCGGGCCATGGAGACCCTGGCCGACGCAGGCAAGGTCCGGTTCATCGGCGTCAGCAACTTCACCCCGGCAGAGCTACAAGAGGCGCAGTCCTGCCTCTCCCGCCACGCCATCGTGGCCAACCAGATAGAGTACAGCCTCCTCCACCGGCGGATCGAGGCCGACCTCCCCTTCTACCAACGTCACCACATAACCGTCATTGCCTACAGCCCCCTGGCCCGGGGGGACCTGTTCTCCAGCAGACCACGGAGAGGGCTGGACCTGCTTCGAGCGGTCGCCCAGGAGAGTGGCAGGACCGTTGCCCAGGTCGCCCTGAACTGGTGCCTCTCCCGGCCAGGGGTCGTCACCATCCCGAAAACGGATCACCTCGCCCGGGTGGATGAGCTGTGCGGCGCTTCCGGGTGGCGGTTGTCGCCGGAGCAGGTGGCGACCCTGGATCGGGCGTTTTCGTAGCCCGGGACAGCACAGGCAG
>CAZPYZ010000394.1:0-4693 GCA_964590215.1 uncultured Dehalococcoidia bacterium
TGATGAGGGCGAAGGCGACGTCGCGGTCGAGGAGGGTATCGTGGGCGAGGTAGACCCGTTTCTTCCCACCCTCGCCGAGAAAACGCTTGACCTCGTAGCGGCCGTTGACGAAGGAACGGGGTGCGAGCTGCGGGGTACGAGGGCGATGGGGGGGACTCGTCCTCCTTACTCGTGCCTCGTCACTGGTCAAGTCCCGGCCGGCGGCCGCGAGGTAGGCTTTCGCGTCCGCGTTCTCCGGGTCTAGCCGCAGCACCGCCTCGGCGCAATCCCGCACTTGGGACCAATCCCGGCGGGCGACCGCCTCGTCGGCCTCGTCCAGAAGCTGCGTGATCCGCCGCTGAAAGCGTTCGCTTACCATGGCGTCTCTTGGTAGGATGATGACGCTATGGTGTCGGGGGGTTTCTTGTGCGACGAATAACGCTCCGGCTTCCGGACCATCTCCATAGCTTGCTTCGCGCTGACGCGGCGCGCACCGGCGAATCCCTGAACCAGCTCATCGTCGATGCGGTGAGCGCGGTGCTGGAAGCTGACCGCCCCAGGGATCCGTCCAAGACCCCGCTGGAACAGGAAAGGGAGCGCATCCGCTGGTTGTTGCGTGACATGGTCGCCCAAGAAAAAGTCGATTACAGCCACTTCCCGGAGCACCTGCGGCCCAGGCCAGACCTGCCGGACACCGAGACCCTGGCCGATGCGCTTGGAGAGGGGATAGACCTTTCGGGCGCGATCATCGAAGAGCGGGAAGAAGAGACTCGCTAAGAATTCCTCGTGCCGCTGACCTACTTCGACAGCAGCGCAATGGTGAAGCGATACGTCTTGGAGAGGGGTTCGGCGTGGGTCCGGCGCACCTGCGTAGAAGAGCCCGTCGCCATCTCGCGGATCACCGTAAGCGAGGTTGCTTCGGCGCTTGCCAGGCGGGCCCGGGAGGGCCGCCTCACGCCCGCCGAACGCGATGATGAGTTCGGAGCGTTTCTCCGGCACGTGGATACGTACGAATTGGTAGAACTGGAGACCGTGATTGCCGGCGACGCGGCCAGCCTGTTGCTCTCCGCACCGCCCCCCATCCGGCTGCGGGCTCTGGATATGCTCCACGTCGCCACCGCGCGTTTGCTCTTTGCGCGCGCTCGCCGCATGGGTATCGCGACGGGCAGCTTCGTGAGTGCCGACCGCGGCCAGTTGGAGGCAGCCGCGTGGGCCGGGCTGCCCATCGTCAACCCTGAGGAGCAGCCGTAAGCTCAGCTCAGGCATGCAGCAGTCCCTTGTGCTTCAGCGCCCGTTCCAACGACGGCTGCATCTTCATCTCCCGGAACTCCGCAATGGCGAAGTCGAGGTGCTCAAGGGCTTCGGCCTTCTCGTCGGGATAGTGGTCGAGCAGCAGCTCCGCGAGCCCCAGCCGCGTGAGGGCGATCTCGGGACGGAAGCGGACTCGTTCACACACTTCCAACGCTTGCTCGTAGTAAGACCGGGCCTGCTCAGGCTCACCCAGGAAGGCATGAGCCGCGCCCAGATGTCGGGCGACACAGGTTTTTCGAGTAGCGGTGACAATCGAGGCCACCTTCGTGAGGGGAGGTAGTAGCGTGCGGCAGGCGGCCTCATGCCCCACCAGCACTGCGCTCTCCAAGTAACTCACGAGCGTTGCTAAGGGCGTACCGTCTAATGTCCCCTGGCGTTCCGCGAGGAAGCGGTCCAGAAAAGCGCGCGCGTCGGCGCTGTGTCCCAGATGGCTGTGAACCAGCGCCTGAGCCGCCGCCGATTCTGAATACGAGGTTCCCGCGAGTTGCGCGACCGTTTTCAGGGTAGCCCCGAGGTCTCGGGCTCGTCCCAGGTGGAGACTTGTATAGAAGGCATTGGTGGAGACGTAGAGGTGCGCCAGAGCCGGAACACTCAGTTCCTCGCCTCTTGCTATGCAACGAGCCGCCGAATCCATTGCATCCTCGAGCCGGCCGTCCAGGCTTGCCAACGCCATCTCGACCTGTAGCGTGGCCATCCGCGCATTCGCATCTTGACTACGATCGGCAAGTGCTCCCAATTCTCGCCACAGCGCTTCAGTACGCTCGCGGTCTCCGGTGCTAAGCCACACATTGCCGCAACGCAACAATACCCCGGCCAACGCCCGGACGCTCACTCCTTCGCGGGACCAGGACTCGCTCTCGTGCGCGAGCCGGACTACCTGCTCCCAGGTCGATGGCGTCGCTCCATTAACTAAGGTCCGTTGAGCGGCCATGAACAAGGCATCGGGATCGCCAACACTCCTTGCCAGATCCAGGACTTTCCACATCGCCGCAGCGCGTGTTTCCGCCCTTAGCGACGACGCAGCCCCCAACTCTGCCCACGCGTGCCCTCGCGTTCCGGGCATGGCGTGGCGGCCCGCTCGCTCGACCCAGAGGCGCCACTCGGGAGCGCCAAACACCGGCGTGCCGCCGTAACGCTCCAAAGCCACCAGCGCCAGCGTGCACGCGTCCGAAGCCCCCTGTTGGTTTCCACCCGCCTCAGCCAGAGCCAGGGCCTCTGTGGCGACCTGCTCCGTTGCCCGCATCTCCCCCAGGGGCATCAGCGCGCTGCCCTTGGCCAGTAAAAGACGGTGGCGCCGGACGCTGTCGCCTGGGTCCAGCACCTCCTGCGCCTGCAGGGCCGCCTCCACGTGCCGCACGGCTTCGCCGTAGGCGTATACACCCATGGCCCGCTTTGCCGCCATTTCCCCGTAGTCCACCGCTTTCGCCAGGTACTCCCGCTCGGTGGACTGGGCGAAATGGTCCGCTAGCTCCGCTGCATGCTCATCGAGCCGGCCTTCGTATTGCCGCTCGAGCGCCTCTCCGACCTGCTGGTGGAGACGGATGCGCCGCGGCGCAAACAGCTCCTCGTAGAGTGTTTGCCGAAAGAACGCGTGGGCAAACCGGAAGTGCACCACCCCCGGGCGCGTGTGGGTCTCAACGACCCCCACCCGCTGGGCTTCCTCCAGTGCGGACAGCACCTGCTCCTCGGAACTCCCGGCAACCTCCTTCAGGGTGCTCAGCTGGAACTCTCGCCCGATCACGGCGGCCACCGCGAGCAGCCGGTTGGTGTCGGGGCCAAGCCGCGACAGCCGTTTGCCGATGACGTCTCTCAGGCCCTCCGGGATGCTCGTTACCAGCGGCGTCGATCCTACGCTGCCGCGCCGCAACAGCCCCTCCTCAAGGAGATACCTAAGCACCTCCTGGACGAACAGGGGGTTCCCCTCCGTCTGACGGTGCACGGCCTCAGCCAAGCCCCAGGGCACCGCCTCGCCGGCCAGGCCCGCCAGCATGCGCTGCACTTCGTCAGGGGTCAGCCCCCGCAATAGCACCCGCGGCAGCTCGGTGATCCGGCGCAGGTCGGCCAGCGTGCCTGAAAGTGGGTGGGAGCGATCAACCTCGATATCCCGATAGGTGCCAACGATCAGAAGACGGCCGCCCGCCAGGTTCCGAGAAAGGTGCACGAGGTAATCAAGGGTGCCGCGGTCGGCCCAATGCAGGTCTTCCAAGACCACGAGCAGCGGGTGAACAGCCGACGCGCTACGAAGGAAGCCGGTGACCGCCTGGTACAGCCGCCAGCGGTCGTCCTCCGGATCGCCCGATGGTCTCGGCTCCACCTGCACTCGGTCACGGATCTCGCTGACGATCCGGGCGACCTCCGTGGCTCCATCGCCAAGTTCTTCTCGTAAGTTTTCTGGGGCACTCGCCAGCACGTAGCTGCGCAAGGCCTCCACAAAGGGCAGATAGGGCAGACTGAGCGAACCCTCCTCGTAGGAATGTCCGGCCAGCGCCTTGCCGCCTCGGATGGTTGTATACGTAGCCAGCTGCTCGCAGAGAGCTGTCTTACCGATCCCCGGCTCGCCGACTACCATGACCAGGGCGCCCGCACCTGAGACGGCACCATCAAAAGCGGCCTGGAGCTGCCGCAGCTCGGCTTCCCGACCAACGAAGGTACGGCGGTAGAGCGGATTGGTCTCTAGTCTCTGGTCCCTGGTCTCTAGTGCCGCTTCCCCACCTGACTCGAGACCCGAGACAAGAGACTCGAGACTCCTCCGCACTTCGAGTGCGGAGGCCGGCCGCTTGCCCGCGTCCTTCTCCAGCAAACGCAGGATCAGGGCTTCCAGCCCCGGCGGGCAGTCGGGACGGTGCCACGAAGGGTTGACGGGTGGCGTGTTCAGGTGCTGCGTGATGATGGCCACCGATTCATCCCCCACGAAGGGCGGCCGCCCGCACACCAGCTCGTACAGCATGCAGCCCAGGGAGTAGAGGTCGGAGCGGGGGGACGGCTCGCCACCCATGGCTTGCTCCGGCGGCATATAAGCGACGGTGCCCACCATCATTCCCGCCTGGGTGAGCCGGGAGCGGTCCAGGGCCACCGCCAGCCCGAAGTCGCCGATCTTCGCCGTTATCGGTTCTCTGTGTTCAGTGCTCAGTGCACCGCTGCCTCCGCCCTGGGACTGAGCACTGATAACTGACGGCTGACCACTCCCAGTCAGCCACACATTCCCCGGCTTCAAGTCCCGGTGCACCAGCCCGTGCTCATGGGCGAACTCCAGTCCGCGACAGACCTGGATGGCGAGGTCGACGGCCAGCTCAATAGGGAGGCCAGGGTGGAGGACAGGCTTGTCCTGAGCCCCGTCGAAGGGCGCCCCCGGCTGCCCCCGGACAGGCGAGGGCGCCTGTCCTCCACGGTAGCGTTCCAGCAG
>CAZPYZ010000395.1:0-4690 GCA_964590215.1 uncultured Dehalococcoidia bacterium
TCTGAAACCGCAAAGGTGATGGGCGATCCCCGGCGCGGTCTAACGCCTGCCGCTCAGCGCCCCCTCCACGTTAGCCCGCCTCACTCACCGCCTGGCCCGTCGCTCGCCCGCCTCACGCAGTCGGCTGAGCCCGTCTCGGATCGCCTTCCACTCGGCGTCAGCCAGCTTCATCGCGCGGACCCTCGCGCTAACCTCTGCCTGCCCAGCTTTTACTGTAGCCGTAGCTTCTTCGACGCCTTCGACAAGGCGTCATTTAGCTTTGCGATCAGATCCCGGCTCACGGTTCCATCCGCTATCTCAACGCGAAGAACAAAGCGAAGATCAAGACCCGCTCCCGCCTTTAGGATTTCGCCGAGGCCGTCAGCCAGGTCCTGAAGCTCGGCCGGTTCCAAGGTTGCCTCAGCGGACTTCCGGCCTGGCGGCGGTACCGGAATCGGAGGCGTCGGTATTGGTGCCTCCTTGGGCAAACGCAATCGCACGTTGGCCGCGCTGGCCCATTCGCACGGCCACTGCCCCGAGTCCTCAGTGCGCTCCAAGAACCGGCCGCGCAGGGCGCTGTCGATAGCCGCCCCCGCCGTCGGCCAGGGGAGCTGTTTCCCCTCAGCCACTGACAAAGCAGCGGCAAGGGCAGCCGCTGTCGTCACGTCTTGCGCCCAGGCCGCTTGAAGGTTCTGAGGCAGGACTGCGGTAGCGGGAATTTCCGCCGGAGGCGGGTTGAGCGTTGCAGCATCAGTGAGGACGCCAAGCGGAATCTCCTCCTTAAAGACACTTGCTGGTCCAGCGATAAGCCAGACGGCTCCCGATCTGACTGCTTCCCCAACGGCCCGTTCCATCACTTCCCGGGACGCCTTGGGCACCGGGAACACCTCTTCGTACCCCTCCCGCTGAATCTTGCTTGCATGTTGACCATCAAAGAAGGACCACGCGGCAGCGAAGGCCAGCGGCAGGCCGTCACCCGGCCAGAGTCCAGGGATCGCCCCTTGGCCCAGGAGGCGGCTCTCCAGTTCGGTCAGCTCCGCCGCTTCGGGAAGAGCCAGCTCGAGGTCCCGCTCCCGGAGATCTGCGTCACTAGGGCGAACCCTCCAAAGGGTACGAACCGTGCGGTCGGGTCGCGGTAGGCGCAGGACGAAATGCCCCTGCTCGCAGCCCAGAGCGAGCGTTTCGGTGATGTCCCGTTGCCGCAACATCTTGGGGAGATGGGGGAACTGGGCAAACGCGCGCACCAGGTCGCTTGCCCGCCGGGATGATTCTCCTGGCCTCCAAAGGTTGTAAGGACCCTCTGGCAGAAGGGCATCGGGGCTGATGGCCGATTCCTGGATGCGGCTGCGTTTATCGTTCTTGATGGTCTCGAAGACCGGTTCCCCGCCTGGGGTGATCCTGAATGCCTCAACTTCACCCTTTTGGGAGACGGTGACGACGATGTTGTAGGCTTGGACGACCGCCTCCGGAACTCTGTCCCGAGACGCTTTCAGGTAACCGCTGAGGAGGGCCTTACGGTTGTCGTCGAAGCTCTTCGCCTCAGGCAATCCCTCCACTTCTTGCCAGGCAAGGTAATCACGGACACGATTGGTTACTAGCTCTAGGCCATCCCGCGAGGGCGTCAGCGCGAGCACGGCGTTCCGGTACACGCGAGGCCGCTCCAGACCAGTGGTCTCCTCGAGGAATCGACGAGCCTCGGCGCTGGGCCTGGCGGGCTCTGAGGCAGCGGATGGTGCCAGGACAGCGTAATGAAACTCGCCGTCATCCTCGACATCGCGAGGCCGCTGTGGGAGGTTGTGAACTCGCACACCAGCGGCATTGGCTCCCCTGGTCAACTGTTGCGCCTTGCTAATCATCTCTCTGAGGGTCATTTCCACCAGGTCGGGAGAGACCCGGGTCACGGCCTGGCTGTGCATTTGCTTCAGGTTGGGCTTGGTGCCTAACCTCCAACTCCTGGGCAGGTCGCGGACGCCCAGGGCCCCGTTTCCGCTCCCACCCATGGCCGGCTCGTCCAGGAACCAGGAGACCTCGGTCCAGCGCAGAAGGGCTTTCTCAAGCTCGATGCGGTCGGGCCGCGTCGCCCCCAAGAGCACCAGGAGCTCTTGGGTCAAGGCCCGCTGGCCGATGGGCTGCGAGTGAAGGAAGGTTGCCATGACAGCTTGCTCGATTTCGCGGCCTTTTAGCGATGGGAACTCCTGTGCAATTTCCCTGGCCTTGTCCAGTTCGCCCTCGAGGATGCCTGCCCAATCCTGCTGCCTCCCCTCGTATTCGTCATAGCGAGCCACGGATGTCAGCTCCCGAGCAGCCTCAGACAAGCCTGCAGCGTTGGGAGCATTGAGGAGAGCATTGGCCGCCACCAGGGGCGATGTATCCCATTTCTCTGCGTCGCGCAGCGCCAGCGCGAAGGTGCGCAGGACGCCCCGAGTCCGCTGGAAACCCTCCAGTTGCGTCCACTTGGAGTAGAAGGCCTCGGTGAGTTCTGGGTGGAAAGGATACGACGCAAGATATTGGTCTTCGACGGCTCTGCGGTTCTTCTGGGTCCACTCGTCCAGGGCCTGAATGCCCTCCAGGGCTGAGACCACGTGAGGCCGGAAGCCTTCGCGGTCCCGGATGGATTCTGGAGTGAAGAAGCGTCGCCGCAGCAATTCGGCTACGTCCTGTTTCTCCACCGGCTGGATTCCCTCTTCTTGCTCCCGGCGGAAGATAGCGTAGAGCTCCTGGACGATCTCCTTGCCCAGCTCGTCGCTCTTGCGAGGGTCAGTTGCGAGCAGGGACGCAACAATACAAGCAGAATCCACCTTGGTCGCGGCCTGCGTCAGGTACTGAAAGAAGTCTTGAATACGATGCCGCCATGCCGGATCCAACGCGACCTTCTCCCGGGCGTACATCAGGACCTCATCCATCAGGACCAGGGTGGAAAGGCCATCCCGTTGGGGCCACTCCAGTAACTCCCGCATGAGGTTCTCGGCTGGCGGACTCTCTCGCTCGATGTCCCTGCCCTCGGCCTCCAGCAGGCGCAAGCCGTCAACGCCAGCGAGTTGGAATGCCAGGACGCTCCAGGGGTGCCGTAGCCATCGGATCGCCCCGTCGGGCCCTCGCACTTCCATTCCCTTTTCAACATCGAGCTTGTCGAAGGCCAGAACCGCGACCTGCGCCTTCTGGGGCGTCATTCCGCCGGCGTGCTGGCGGAACTCGTGGACGGCCGGCAGGTCGGGGAGGCTGGCTGGATCGTTGACCAGGTGGTAGAGCGTAATGAGGGAATGCGTCTTGCCCCCGCCGTACGTGAGCTCTAGCTGCCGCACCGCCTTGTCGTTTTTTCCACCTAAACGAAGGAGTACATCTTTGACCATCTCACGCAGGTTAAGGGTCGGGTACGTCAGTGCGAAGAACTCCCCGGGATCCAGATACACGGAGCGGCCCTTACCCATCGCCACGTCATACAGATCGGCAGCGAAGATGGAGAGTGCGAGGCCCCCGGATCGCAGATCGTCACGCAGTCTTACGACCCGATGCCAGGGTGTGTAACTTTGTCTAGCCATCGTGATTCCTCCCCGGGGCCTCTCGCATTAGGGTCTGCGCACCCGCACGCGGTCGGGCTCGACCACAACGAGGCATCCAGCCAGTCCCTCTAACTGGTACTGATCCAAGAACTCTTCGATGAGCGCCCGCACAGTCTGCGGGCTCTGGTCATCAGGACGCAGGACGACGAAGCCGGGGTGCGTACCGGGCGGATACCGCCGTATATCAGCGAAACGCCTGTCCAGGGTGATGATCATGCGTCCTTCCCCGGCAGCCGCCTGCGCCACCAGGCTGTCGTTTTCGCCACCAAGCCCTTCACCCACGACAGTTGTCACGTCATGTCCCCGCACTGCGAGGAATTGGACCAGATGACGAGAGAGGTTCTCATCCAGTTTCACCCTCACCTGGTCAAGCGTTGGAGCGGGAGTAGCTGTTCTTCGGCGAGCGCCGCTCCGTAGGCTGCGGCGGCGCGGATGTCATCCGACTCCAGGGTCGGGTAGTGATCCACTATTTCATCGGGGGACATACCGGCGGCAAGGGAATCCAGGACAACGCTTACCATTATCCGAGTACCTCGGATACAGGCCTGGCCGTGACAGGTCTCTGGATCAGTGGATATCCGGGATAAAAGCTCTTTGTTTGCCATACTCAGGCCTCCTCCATCCGAAGGCGCATCTGCGGGTGCGCACCTCGGGCGCCGAGGTGGTTCATAATGGTCTCCAGCAGTGCCCGCTCTTCCTGCTGGTTGTCCTTGCGGGCTAGCTCAACGAGCGCTTGAAGCAACCTGGGGAACACCGGATTTCGGCGAAGGCCCTGGTCCTCCAGATAAGCGTCCACTTTTTGCACGTCGCCGGCCCGCCAGAGGTGCATGATGTGGTGAGCCTGGTCAACGAGCGGCGAAGAGCGTCCGCCAGCGTTGAGACCCAGGTCCTTGTGGCGGCGCTGGTCCCACCGCTTGAGCTTGACCGTGCTGCCGCTGGTGGCAGCCTGCTCTTCGGCTTCCTCGTCTACTTCTTCGTCATCCTCTTCCGCCTCGACTACCGCCCGTGATTTGCCGTACCCGAGGAGATCGAAGAAGGGCTGTCGCACCAGTTCGACACGTCGCGGCATCTCTTCGATGCCAACGTCTCGTTCACCCCCGCGGGCTTCGGCACGATGCGGGTGGGCTACGGACACGAGGCCGTCGAGCGCC
>CAZPYZ010000396.1:0-4689 GCA_964590215.1 uncultured Dehalococcoidia bacterium
CCTTCCGCTGAGTCCTCGCCCCGCCTTCGGCGGGGCGGCATGTCTTGGTTGACAGCCATCCGGAAAGACAACACGACCCCCGGCGTTCACCAGGGGTCGTGTTGGTTCTCCGTCTCTCCTTCCGCGGTGAGGCGGAGGGGGATCAGCAGGCGTTACGCCTTGGAGACGTTAGAGGCTTGCGGTCCCTTGGGGCCCTGGGTGATCTCAAACTCCACCGCTTGGCCCTCCTTGAGCGACTTGAAGCCGTCACCTGTGATTGCGGAGTAGTGGACGAATACGTCCTTTGAGCCATCATCCGGGGTGATGAACCCATACCCCTTCTGATCGCTAAACCACTTCACGGTTCCTCTTGCCATCCTGACTCGACACCCCCCTTCCGATCTCCACCAAACACAAAAAACCGCAACGCCAACCTTAACGGCGGCCTTGCGGCTTCACACCGAAGATCGTCTTCGCTTTGCCTAGCTGTCCTACAGGAACTTGTACTGCACGAACCAGGTTAATGCGTCGTACCTCTTACCGCGCTGCGCTTCATAACCCCAAGGTTTTCAAGTCGTTGCAGCGCCCTGAGCGTGGACCCGCTTGGCGGATCGCCTCCACCGGGTCCATGCTACTCTGTAAACAGCCTAAGCATACCCAAAAATACAGGAACTGTCAACCCTAAAATTGCTACAATATCACGTCAGTCGGGGATAGTCCCCAGTGGGGGGTCGCATGAGTCGGGGACCAGTCGGGGACAGTCCCCTTCGGGGACCAGTCGGGGACAGTCCCCTTCGGGGACAGTCCCCTCCAGAGGAATATGGCGCAACGAGCGGGTGGCTGGCCAACGAGGGTCCTAGCAGGCTCCCTACTGGTGGCCGTGGCAGGCTCGGTAGGTACCGCGGGATGGGTGGGCGCCGGACCCGGAAGAGCGTGGCCTCACGAGGCTGAGCTCCGGACAGCCAAGGTCGCCGGCCAATTCTATCCGGACGACCCCGCAGAGCTCCGCGACCTGGTCAAGGAGCTGCTCGGCCGACAGCCGGAACCTCCCACCAACCAGAAGCCCAGGATCCTGATCGTGCCCCACGCCGGCTACCAGTACTCGGGCATCGTAGCCGCCAACGGGTTCCGCCAGCTCCTGGGGCACACCTATGACGGGGTCGTAGTGGTCGGGTTCACCCACAGGACCCAGTTTCCCGGGTCCTCTGTGGACACGCGGGAAGCGTACGAGACGCCGCTCGGGGAGCTCCCGGTCGATCGGGAAGCGGCTGCGGTACTCGAGACCTACCCAGGGATCGGGCATCTCGAGGAGGCGCACGAGTTGGATGAGCATTCGCTGGAGGTCCAGCTCCCCTTCCTGCAAGTCACCCTGGAGCGCCTCAGGTTGGTTCCGGTCCTGATGGGCAGCCCCAGCCTGGAAGACGCCAGACAGTTGGCTACTGCCTTGGCACATCTCGCCCGACTGGGCGACTACCTGTTTGTGTTCAGCACCGACCTCTCCCACTACCACCCATACAGCCAGGCCGAGGCGACCGATGAGGGGACGGTCAACGCCATCCTGTTTGAGACACCCCAGGCGGTACACCGGCTGTTTACGCGGGGCGAGCTGGAGGCGTGCGGCCGTGGGCCGATTGTAACCAGCCTGTTGCTGGCCGCCCGGCTCGGCTACCCCAGGCGGCACCTGCTCTACTATGCGAACTCGGGGGATACGGCCGGGGACCTGTCGAGGGTGGTCGGGTATGCCTCGATCGCGATGTATGATCGGCCGAGCGAGCCAACCCCCCGATTGTCTCCGGAAGCCGGGCAGGCGCTGGTCGCGGCCGCCAGAACGTCGCTTGAGCGCTCGCTGGGATCCAGCCCCGCCAAAGGCGGGGCGAGACAGCCAGATGCAGAGACCGAACCGCTCCTTGGACGGCATCCGGAGCTGTCGCGGGCAAACGGCCTTTTCGTCACGCTCAGAAAGAAGGGCCAGTTGCGCGGGTGCATCGGCAGGGTCCAGGCAGACGAGCCGCTCGCCGAGGCGGTTTCGGCGGTCGCGCTGGACGCCGCGCTGCGCGATGCGCGGTTTAGCCCGGTTCGCGCCGAGGAGCTTTCGGACCTTCACGTTGAGGTCTCGGTGCTGACCCAACCAGTGAAGTTAGAAGACCTCAGCGAACTGGTGGCCGGGCGGGACGGCGTCGTCCTCGAACACCAGGGGCGTCGGGCGGTCTTCCTGCCGCAGGTGTGGGAAACGACCGGGTGGACCCGTCTTGAGTTCCTGCGGGAGCTCGCCAGCCAGAAGGGGGGCCTTGCGCCGGACGCCTGGCAGCAGGCCACGCTCTACACCTTCCAGGATCAGACCTTCGGGGAGCCGGCCTTCGGCCCAGCTCAGGACGGCCCCCCGAGCGGAGTCGAGGGGGAGCCGTTGCCCGATTCCCGCACCGCACACTGATTGGTGGCGCAGGCCGGATTGCGGTGCAGGAGGTAGCGGTGCGCCGCCACCCATCGATAGATCCGCCTCCCCACCCATCCCACCCCCGGCAGGTGCATGAAGGGGGCGAGCCACCAGAGCATCGGCAGCCTGAGGCACAGCCGCGCAAACGCCTCAAAGGCGCCGGAGAGCCGCCCGTTGGACTCCAGCAGCACCATCTCACTGCGGCAGCGCTCCGGGGTGAGCGCGGGATGGAGCTTCGGCAGATCGGGCTGTGTGTGGAAGTCCACCGGATCGACCCAGCCGAACAGGTCCAGGATACGCAGCCGCCTGACGCTCGCAAGACAGAACCCGCACTGGCCGTCGTAGATGAGGACGGCCCTGCCGCGGGCCGCGTTCGCCGCCTGCCGTGATTCGATCCACCGCACGAGTGCCTCCGGCCGGATAAAGAGCAGCATCATCGGCGGGAACAGCAAGAGGAAGATCGTCGGGACCTGCAGGGTCACCCACAGCATGAGCTGAAACCCAATGCCCAGCGCGATCCCGACCTGGCGCGTGCGCGGGATGAACCAGAGGAACGGCAGCGTGAACTCAAACGCCAGCAGCGCGACCCCCAGCTGGTAACACAGCGTCGGGTGCTGCCCGAGCCAGGAGCGCAGCGGGAAGTCGCGCACGACCCCGATCGTCGGGTAGCGCATCAGGTGGTAGTACGGGTTGTCGGTGAGCCAGTTGCCGCCGGCAGTGATCTTGCTCAGGGCGGTATACCAGAACGTCCAGGCCAGCTGCAGCTGCAGCAGCCGCTGGAGGAAGAACGGGCGCAGCCGCTTGTACGCCCGGAGCCTGCCGCGCCGCAGGGTATCGAGGGAGAGGAAATCGCCGTGGTAGCCCGTCACGCACATCAGAAACAGCGTGACGAGCAGGATGTCGAAGCTCAGCGTGCCGATGTGGTAGTTGTTGAGCGCATAGAAGTAGTAGCACGAGAGGGTCATCAGGATGCCGCTTCCCTGGGACCAGAGGCCCAGCGCGAAGGTCGCGAGTGAGAGGTGGAAGAGCACGACAAACGCCCACACGACCCCATCGGGGCTTCCCCCGACCAGGCGCAGGATCCACAGCGGGAAGAAGGAGTAGTTCTGGGTCTTGAAGGCGGTGGCGAGGTAGTTGTCCTCCATGTGGAAGAAGGAGGGGATCATGTGCGCCCCGACGGTGAAGGCGACCGCCGGCCGGAACAACCCGAGGCTGAGGGAGGGGCGTCTCTCGAGAAACGCCCGATGCCAGACCTGCGCGAGCCTCATGTGTCAAAATTGGGCAAAATTGGGGACGTTTCTATTTTCGCGGAGGTGCAACAGATTGGCGGAGTTTCGCGAAAATAGAAACGTCCCCATTTTTTATTGGCAGCGGTACATCACCTGGCGCAGGATCTGGTCAGGCATGTTGACGACGTCTGGGTATTGGCCGTAGACGACCGCGAAGGCCTCGTAGTTGGGGAACCTCCGCCTGAGGTACCGGCAGAACGGCTCCGCACGGTCGCGGTAAAGGACGCCGACGAGGACGTTGCGGTGGATGTTGTCGTAGCCGAAGGCTTGCGTTTCGAAGATATCGTGTGGGTCCAGCTTGACCGGCTCCCCGCCTGCGATCCCGTACACCTCAGCGAACCCGTAGGACTTGTCCACCTGGTAGAACATGATCCATCCGGCCGGCGGGAAGAGCAGGCGCAGCTTCGGCAGCTCGCGCTGGAAGAGGGGGCTGAGGTAGTTGAGCCGTAGCGTTTCGTACTGGAAGACGAGCGTCCAGCAGATCACAAACCAGGTGATGAGCGTATTGCGGCGCAGAACCATCGGCCCCATTATACGCTATAATGAATATCATGTTGCGACCTGAGGAGCTGGATGCCGTGAAGCGGCTCTACGAGCGGATGGGCGCGGCGCACGCAGCGGCCCGCAAGCGGTTCGGCCGTCCCCTGACGCTCACTGAGAAGATCCTCGTCTCCCACGTCAAGGACCTGGCCGCCCAACCGTTCGAGCGGGGCACAAGCTACCTCACCCTCCAGCCGGACCGGGTCGCCATGCAGGACGCCACAGCCCAGATGGCAATCCTCCAGTTCATGCAGGCGAATCGCGACACGGTCGCGGTGCCCACAACGGTGCACTGCGACCATCTCATCCAGGCGCGAGTGGGTGTCGCGCAGGACATGAAGGCGGCGCTCGAGGCCAACCGCGAGGTCTACGAGTTCCTGCGCAGCGCCGCGGCGCGCTACGGGATGGGGTTCTGGGAGCCGGGGGCCGGGATCATCCACCAGGTCT
>CAZPYZ010000397.1:0-3301 GCA_964590215.1 uncultured Dehalococcoidia bacterium
GGGGCGGCGCTGGGTCCCACCTCGAGGAGCAGGAGCTCGTGGTGGGTGCGGCCCCCAGAAAACATGACGCCACCGCCCCCAAGCCGAGATACCTCGTGGAAGCCCAACACGTCTCGGTAGAAACGGACTGAACGGTCTAGGTCGCTTACGTTCAGGACCACGTGTCCAAGCTCTTTGACTTGCATAGTCTCCCTCTTTCCACCGGTTTGCGGCCAGTATAAAGCACCGGCTGCTGAGCCTCATCCTCATCCTGACTGCCCCCAAACCTCCTTCGATAGGGTCGCGCGCAGGTAGTGAACTGGCCGCCGCTTTTTGGTAATGTATCAACGCGGGCCGGGCTCGGTTGGTCTTCCACGCCGAGGAACGGGGAGGTGTGCGTGGGGCTCCTGAGCTTTCTGACAAGGGGCAGGCCGTCCCAGGCTGCAGCCGACCAGACAGCCACTTGCGGGCATCCGGTCCTGGTGCCTAGCTGGGACCGGGTCCAAGATATGGGCGACGAAAGCAAGGTCAGCGGCTATAGGTGCTCCACCTGCGGAGCGCCGTTGACTCTCGAAGAGGCGAGCGAGGCTCGCCAGAAGAACGCGATCACGTTGTAGTGGCCCACCGGGCCAGGTCCGCGAGGAAGAAGGAGCGTCGGGCACGGCGCTCCTTCGGCTATCGGCCCACAGTCGCCGACCGCCCAACTGCGAGGGCTGACCGCCCGGCATGTCACGCCAACGGCGTCTTTACCGGCTTCTGTACCAGCAAGATAAGTCCGCTGCCCAGTGCGGTAAGCCCGGCCAGCCCGAGGAAGGGAACGGCGTAGCTCCCCCGGACGTCGAAAAGATATCCCGTAAGCACCGGCGCCGCGACGGTGGCCAGATTGATAGGGACGTGGGCGAAGCCGACGATGGTGGCGAAGGACGTGCGTCCGAAGTAGTCGCCCCGTATCGCGGTAAACAGGGGGACCCGTCCCCCGAACCCGATGCCGTAGAGGACAGCGAAGGCGAGAGCGCCGGGGAGGGACGTTGCCAAGGGAGTCGCGATGATGAGGATCCCGAGCCCTTGGACGAGGATGAAGACGGCCATCAGCGGGGGCTTGGGCACCCGGTCTCCCAGGTACCCCGCCACCAGCTGGGTGACGAGCGCGACGGTGGTGTACGTCGCTACTACCAGGCCTGCCACCTCTAGGGCCAGCCCGGCGTCGGTCAGAGCGGGCACCAGGTGCACCGCGATGGTGATGTTCGCCATGCCCGAGAGAGCCTGCGACCCCGTGATGATCCAGAAGGCTCGGCTCCTAAGGGCTTCTCCCAGAGTCAGGTCTGCGCCAGCCGGTTGTCTCGGGTCTGCCGCCTCCCTTTTCCCCCGTGCTGGGGGGCCATCGCCATCAGGACGAAGCCCCACGTCCTCTGGGCGGTTCTGGATCATCAGACTGAGGGGGACCGCCAGTCCTGCGATGATGAGGCCTACTCCGAGCGCGGTTGCCTGCCACTCGACCGTGCTGATGGCCCAGGCCAGGACGGGGACCAGCAGGCCGGCGAGATGGACACCTGCGGCGCCAATAGCGATGGCCGTCCCACGGCCGCGTGTGAACCAGTTATTGAGGACGGCCATCATCGGCAAGAACCCGCCAAGCCCGCTACCCGCCGCGATGACCAGATAGGAGGCGTACAGGCCCACCACGTCGTCGACCCGGCTCAAGAGCAGGAAACCTGCCCCCAACATCAAGAAGCCCACCAGGACCATGCGCCGGGACCCGAACCGGTCCGTGAGCAGGCCTTCAACAGGCCCCAGAAACGCTCCCTCGAAGCGCCCCAGGGCGAACACCCCCGAGATAGTAGTGCGGCTCCAGCCGAAGTGGCGCTGCAACGCCACAAAGAACGTGCCCATGCCCTGGAACGTGGGGGCCACGACAACGGACAGGCTGAACAGTGTCAGTCCGACCAGCCACCATCCGTAGAAAAACGGGAGTCGGGCCTCCCAGGGTTCCATCAACCCGGCCGTTTTACGTGGTGCGTAATACGTGACACCTCGCCGTTCACGCATCACGCATTTCGCATTTCGTATCACGCGTCACGGCTCAGCTTCGCGGCCAGTAGGCATGCCGGGCGGGAATCGAGACAGTCCGGTCCTCTTCGACCAGCCAGCCCGTCAACTGCCTTCCGTAGACACATCCCGTATCGAGGAACCGCAGGTCGTCACGCTCGGCGCGACGCGGGTCCAACTGCGCCCAGTGCCCGAAGGCCACCGTCGGTCCGGGGTGCCAGTGCTCGAACCAAGGTCGGTATCTGGCATCAGGGGTGTTCGGGTCATCGGGCACGCCTCCCTGGGGGTCACAGTAACGTACGTTAGTCAGGAACCTGGCGACGGGGTTTGCCCTGGTCCTGGCCGCGCGCTCGGCCAGGCTTCCCGAACCGCCGCGTTGACCTCCTTCGCATCGTCGGGGAGCCGGAACCCTGGCGGGAAACCGGCATGGACCACGACCCACCCGTCCCGGAGGATCACCAGAGGCTCGGGCCGGTCGACTAGCCAGTCCAGCAGCTCTGGCAGATCCTCCGCCTCGAGGAGAGCGGCGAGGGTGTCCTCCACCCGTGTCCCACCCGCGATCACCCCCAGCAAATAGCGTTCGTGGTTTCCGAGGACCGTTTCGCCGCCGAGCTGGCGGACCCGCCGCAGGACCTCCAGGGACTTCGGCCCCCGGTTGATCAGGTCCCCAACGGTGATGAGGTGATCGCTGCCCTCGACGAACCCAACCTCTTGGAGCAAGTCCCCCAGCTCGTCTGCGCACCCCTGGATATCGCCGACGACGAGGGTCCGGCCATGGGAAGGCATCGCGCTACACCGGCGGCCTTATGTTCTGGTTCAACCGGGAAAGATTGGTAGGGTCCCAGTTCTGTTTTAGTGCCAATAGCCGGTCGTAGTTAGCCCCAAAGCTGGCCCGCACCCGGGCGTCCCTTCCGTTGCCCCCAGGTAACTGACGCACACGCCTTTTCCATGAAGGGAGCCAGCACGTCCCAGGAGTCCAGCAGTCAGAAAACTATACCAGACCGGGCATACCGGCTGGCAGGCTGCGGATTAAGAAAGAGCGGGGCCAGTTCAGCCGGTCCTCGAAACGGCAGGCCGGGAGGCCTGGTGCCAGGGCTGCGCTCCTGCCCCGCTAGACGCCGGCGATCTGGAACTGCCTGATGCTGGGACCGGCCGAAGGCATCGCGGCGAAGGCCGTGAGGTCGCCTTTGTCCCTCCGCCAGGCGAGATACTTACCGTCATGATCCCGGGATTCCCGGGACGCCACGAAAACCAGGTTGTTCGCATCGTCCAGGGA
>CAZPYZ010000397.1:3311-4687 GCA_964590215.1 uncultured Dehalococcoidia bacterium
TCATTCCCGTGCCTGGTGGCGGCCCGCCACCTTGCCCAAGCTCCCAGGGCCGACCGCCCGACCCATGCCGGGAGCGGGACGGCCTGCGCTATAGTGGCATACAAGATGGCTCAGCTCTCTGTCACCGACCAGGACGTCCAGAAGGTCACCGCGTGGCTGCAACGGCTCCTCAGCGACCGCCTCGTCGCTGTCGCGCTCTTCGGCTCTCGGGCCCGCGGCGACGACCGGCCGGAGAGCGACTGGGACCTGCTGGTCATCGCCGAAGACCTGCCCGGAGGGTACATGGAGCGTTACCGGCTCTTCCGGGGTCTGGACCGTCCCTCGTTGGGAACCAACATCCAGGTGATGGCGAAGATGCCGAAGGAGTTCGAAGGCTACCTACCTGCGGTCTACCTTGACATCGCGCTTGATGCCCGGGTCCTGTACGACCCTAAGGGCTACGCAGCAGAACGGCTCGCGAAGCTGCGCCGGATCATCGCCAAGGCGGGGCTCTATCGCGAGCGCCTCGGCAGCCGGGGCTTCATGTGGCGGTGGCGGGACCCGCCGCCTTTCGGGAAGTGGTCCATCGAGTGGGATTACCTGGAGCATGCAGGCTAGAGAGGACGCCGAGCACCGGATCACCCTGGCAGAGGAGGCCCTCGTCCTGGCCCGCCACGATCTCGAATTTCAGCGGTGGCCAGTTTGCGTGAATTTCTCTCAGCAGGCGGTGGAGAACGCCGCCAAGGCGCCCCTGGCCTTTCTCGGGCCCGCCCCTCGCACCCACAGCCCATCGGACCAGCTGACGAAAGCGCTGCAGCAAGGCCTGTTCCCCGACGCGATGCGGGCCGCGGTCCGGCGGCTGGCCGAGTTAAACGCCTCCCTGGGATCCGACGTCCACATGCGTGTCGTTTACGGTGACGAGCAGGCCCGTCTCACGCCCCGCCAGCTCTTCGGCGAAGCCGATGCGAGGCAGGCTCTCGCCAGCGCCGAAGAGGCGGTCCGCCTGGCCAGGCAGGTGCTGGAGGCTGCCGGCTAGATGCTAGCTGGCGGGCTATTGCAAATTCTGTTCACGTTGTGAGTAGTGCGTAGGGAGTGGTGAGTGGGTGGGAGCCGTTCCCTACTCACAACGCACCACGTACTACGTCCTGCGGCTTTCGGGTCACCTGGCTAGCTTTAGTCATCGCGCCCCGGGCTTGACCTTGAGGCCTACCAAGACGGGTACCGCCATTGCTGTTCCGCTCTCCCGCCGGCTTGATGTTCCGGTGCAATCGGAAGAATTATAATTCACGCCATGAGGCTTGAGATGGGTTCCGTAGCGGCTCCCATGAAGTACCGCGTCAGCGTTGAGGAATACCACCGCATGGGCGAGGTGAGGATATTCACCGAGGACGACCCCA
>CAZPYZ010000398.1:0-4684 GCA_964590215.1 uncultured Dehalococcoidia bacterium
CCCCTGGCGTTCTACCCTCACCGAGGCTGGGAGAAGGTCTACCGCGACCTCTACGGATACGACTCCACCTTCTCCTTTCTCTGCGCCCCCAACGACACCCACAATTGCCTTCTCCTCGCTCGGGTCAAGCAAGGCGTGGTGACCCGCATCGAACCCTCCTATGGGTACGGCGAGGCCACCGACCTCGATGGGAACCAGGCATCCCATCGCTGGGACCCACGGGCCTGCCAGAAAGGGCTGGGCCTCATGCGGCGGTTTTACGGCGACCGCCGGGTCAAGGGCGCAATGGTGCGTAAGGGCTATCTGGATTGGGTTAACGCCGGCTGGCCTCGTGACCCGGACACCGGGCTGCCCCCTCGGCAATACTTCCAGCGCGGGAAGGACGAGTGGGTCAAGCTGCCGTGGGAAGAAGTCTACGCTCTGGTAGCCGCTTCCGTCGCGGACATCGCAGCCGCGTACAACGGTCCGGCCGGCCAGGAGCGATTACGCAAGCAGGGCTACGACCCCGCGATGGTGGAGAAACAGGCCGGCCGGGGCACCCAGGTGCTCAAGTTCCGGGGCGGGATGCCCTTCCTGGGGGCCACCCGGATCATGGGCCTCTATCGCTTCGCAAACATGCTGGCGCTGATGGATGACCGCCTCAATAACACAGGGCCCGATACGGCGGTAGGCGGTAGGGTGTGGGACAGCTACACCTGGCATACCGATCTCCCTCCTGGCCATCCCCTGGTGACCGGCCAGCAGACCGTGGAGTTCGAGCTCTTCGCCGCGGAAAATGCCCGGTTGATCACCCTTTGGGGCATGAACTGGATCGCCACCAAGATGGCGGATGGCCACTGGCTCACCGAAGCGCGTCTGCGCGGCGCCCGCATCGTAGTTATCGCCACCGACTACCAGGCCACTGCCAACAAGGCCGACGAAGTAATCATCCTGCGGCCTGGCACCGATGCAGCGCTGGCCCTCGGAGTCGCCAGGGTCATCATCGACGAGGGCCTGTACGATGAGGCCTTCGTCCACAGTTTCACAGACCTCCCACTCCTGGTCCGCATGGACAATTTGAAGCTGCTGCGGGCAGCGGACCTGTTCCCGGGCTACCAGGCAGCCCCGCTAACCAACTACACGCGAATCCTGCGGGCGGGTGAGGTACCCGATCCGACCATCGAACAGGGGCTGCAGCAGCTACCGGAGCAGCTCCGGTCCGCCTGGGGCGACTACATGGTGTGGGACACTCGAATAAACGCCCCCAGAGTGGTCACCCGGGACGAGGTCGGAGCCCACTTCCAGGCGCTGGGATTGCGGCCCGCGCTGGAGGGTACGTTCCGCGTCACCACCGTGGATGGGGAAAGCGTCGAGGTCCGGCCCCAGTTCAGCCTGCTGCGAGAGTACCTGCAGAACTTCGATGCCGCCACCGTCTCGGACATCACCTGGGTGCCCCAAGAGGCTGTGGTCTCTCTGGCGCACGAGATAGCGGCCAACAAGGCTGCGACCCTTCTGACCACCGGCGTCGGCCCCAACCATTTCTTTAATGCCGACCTGAAAGACAGGGCGATCTTCCTTGTGGCCGCCCTGACCAGGAACATCGGGTACCTCGGGGGAAGTCCGGGCGCGTACGCCGGAAACTACCGGATAGCCATCTTCAACGGCCTGCCCCAGTACATCGCGGAGGACCCCTTCAATATCACCCTGGACCCTGACGCCCCTGCCAGGACGCGCGGCTACGTCCGCGCGGAGTCCGCCCACTACTACAACTACGGCGACCGGCCCCTCCGGGCCGGTGACAAACTGCTCACCGGGCAGACGCATATGCCCACCCCGACGAAGCTGATGTGGTTCGCCAACTCCAACTCGCTGCTGGGCAACGCGAAGGGCGCCTACGATGTCATCCAGAACACGCTCCCGAAGATCGAAACGGTGGTGGTGGCTGATTGGTGGTGGACCATGAGCTGTGAATACGCCGACGTCGTGTTCGGGGTGGACAGCTGGGGGGAGTTCAAGCACCCCGACATGGCGGGGTCCGTCACCAATCCCTTCCTCTCGGTCTTCCCAACCACGCCCATGCAGCGCGTTTTCGACACCGTCGCTGACATCGAGACCATCTCCGGTGTCGCACGGGCACTCTCTCGCCTCACCGGTGACCGGCGATTCGAGGACTACTGGCGGTTTGTCTATGACGGCCGGGTGGACGTCTACCTGCAGCGCATCATCGACGCGAGCAACGCCCTGCGCGGCTATCGGTTCCAGGACATCCAGGAGAAGGCGAAACGGGGCGTGCCCTCCCTCGTCATGTCAAGGACCTATCCCAAGGTGGTTGGTTGGGAGCAGACCCAGGAGAGCAAGCCGTGGTACACGCGTTCGGGGCGTCTGGAGTTCTACCGCGACGAGGACGAATTCATCGAGTTTGGGGAAAACCTGCTGGTCTACCGTGAACCGGTGGACGCCACGTTCTACGAGCCCAACGTCATCGTAGCCCGCCCTCATCCTGCCATTCGGCCTGCCGGACCCGAGGTGTATGGCCTGCGTCGGGACGACATGAGTACCGAGGTACGCCAGGTACGTAACGTCGTGAAGAGCTGGCAGGAGTTGAGGCAGAGCCCTCACCCCCGGCGCAAGGATGGGCTCACTCACCTGTTCATCACACCCAAGTACCGCCATGGCGCCCATACCACACCCGTCGACTCCGATACCACGGCCGTCTGGTTCGGCCCTTTCACAGACGTCTATCGCCGGGACCGTCGTCAGCCCTGGGTCAGCGAGGCCTACGTCGACATTAACCCCATGGACGCAAGGGAGCGGGGCATCGAGGACGGTGAATACGTCTGGATCGACGCGGATCCCGAGGACCGGCCTTACAAGGGATGGCGGGGTGACGACCAGGACTATCGAGTGGCCCGGCTGATGTGCCGTGCACGCTACTACAACGGCCTGCCCCGGGGTGTGCTGCGCATGTGGTACAACATGTTCCAGGCGAGCCACGGCACCGTGGAGGCCCATGAGCGCCGGCCTGACGGGCTCGCCAAGAACCGCCGCACCAACTACCAGGCCATGTTCCGTTATGGCGGCCATCAGTCGGCCACCAGGGCCTGGCTCCGCCCCACGCTCCTCACGGACTCTGTGGTCCGCAAGGATAACCTCGGCCAGCGCATCGGCGCCGGCTTCGAATCCGACGTCTACTGTGCCAACGGCGCCCCCAAGGAATCGCTAGTGGCCATCTCCAAAGCCGAGCCGGGCGGTCCGGGAGGGATCGGCCTCTGGGAGCCGGCGCAGCGGGGCTTTCGCCCCACGTACGAAGCGGCCGCGATGCAGCGATATCTGAAGGGCGAGTTCATCAAGCTGAAGTGAGGCAGCCATGCCCAGCGTGTTCAACTGGCAGATCAATCGGGAGATGGAGTACCCCTTCGAGGCTGCTCCCCCAGCACGCCAGTTCGCGGCAGTTTTTGACACGAACAAGTGCATCGCGTGCCAAACCTGCAGCATGATCTGCAAGAACGCCTGGACCTCTGGCCGGGGCCAGGAATACATGTTCTGGAACAACGTGGAAACCAAGCCCTATGGAGGCTATCCGCAGCAATGGGACCTCCAGGCGCTGGCCCTGCTTGGGCCCCAGAGCTGGGAGGGCAACACCTACACCGGCAAGACCCTTATCGAGGCCGCGGAACCCGCCCGGCCGGTCCTGGGCTACACCCCGGAATCCCACGAGTGGGCCAGCCCTAATTTGGGAGAGGATGAGCCCCTTGGGCTGGTGACCGGTGGCGCCCATTTCACGCTGCCACACCCGGTCTGGTCGTTCTATCTGCAACGGGTGTGTAATCACTGTTCCTACCCTGCATGCCTGGCGGCCTGTCCCCGGAAGGCCATCTACAAGCGGCCAGAGGACGGCATCGTCCTGGTCGACCAGGAGCGCTGCCGGGGCTATCGGGAATGCCAGCGCGCGTGCCCCTTCAAGAAGATGCTGTATAACATCGCCACGCGGGTTTCGGAAAAGTGCATCGCCTGCTACCCGCGTGTGGAGCAGGGTCTTCAACCGTATTGCACCACCGGCTGTATTGGGCGCATCCGCATCAACGGATGGGTCCATAGTCCGGACAAGGCTGACCTCGAGAGCCCAGTGGACTTTTTGGTGCACGGGCGCAAGGTGGCCCTCCCCCTTTATCCCCAGTTCGGCCTGATGAACAACATCTACTACGTACCGCCTATCCATGTGCCGCCCGAGTACCTCTATCAGATGTTCGGGCCCGGAGTCGACCACGCGCTGGCCGTTTACCGGCGGGCGTCGGAGGACCCTGAACTGCTTGGTGCTCTCGTGCTCATGGGCGCGACGGAGCGCTGGATCGAGAAGTTCAGGGTGAGCAATGGGGAGGCGTTCGGGTTCGACGCCTCGGGAGTGGAGGTAGCCAGGGTCCCGCTCAAGGAACCGGTGTACATACGGGGGAGCTTCGATGGAGCGCGCGGGGTGTACCGCCATAACACCCCGTAGCCCTCTGGGCCTATCGAGAGCCCGTTGGAGAACACGGACTTATGAAAAGGAACAAGTGGATCACACGAGCCGGGATGACCTTGTTACTGGTCCTTGCGACAGGCCTTGCCCTGCACGGAAAGGTCCTGGCTCAGCAAGGGCCACGGATAACGGCCGCCTACCGGGCCTATCTGCCGTCTGATCCAGAGGACCCGGCCTGGACCCAGGTCC
>CAZPYZ010000399.1:0-4673 GCA_964590215.1 uncultured Dehalococcoidia bacterium
CAACTTCCGTGCCTGAATCGCGCCCAACCTCATAAAAACCCCAAGCGGATCGCGTTTTTCACAAACGAACGTCGCCAGCCCACCCACTCCAAACCTACGGCAGTTAACAACCAAAGCGAAAGTTAACCCATCGTGCTCGTAGTCCCCGACTCCCTCTCCCTCACCACCCTCTCCCGCATCGGCCGCCTGGATCTCGTCCGTGAAGTCTACGGCACCCTCCTCGTCCCGCCCGCCGTCAAACGCGACCTCGAACGAGACCCATACCTCGAGCAGGCCTTCACTGACCGCTGGGCACGCATCGCCCGCCTTTCGCCGGAAGAGAACCAGCACGTCAACCGCCTCCTTAACAAGACCACCCTGGGCAGGACCGAGGCCCAGTGCCTCGCCCTCGCCGGCCGTAAGCGCGCTATCCTCCTCCTCAGCGACAAAGAGGCCCGGACCATCGCCCGCGTCCGGAACATCGGCTACCTCGGCCCGGTCGGTGTCCTCCTCGCCGCCCTCGGCTACCGCACGATAAGCCACCTGGATTTCCGCGCGGCCTTCCTCGACCTCGCCAAGGTCGTCCGTCCAGAACCTGCGGTCGTGGCCGCCGCTCTCAGCGCAGCCCGATGACCGACCAACTCGTCGCCTCTCGCTTGCCGGCCGATTTCGTGCGAGACCTCGACCAGATCGGTCAAACCGAGCAGACCGATCGCTCGACTACGCTCAGGCGCCTCCTCGCTAACGCCATCAAACAATGGAAGCTCGACCGCTACGTGGACGAGTACGCTCACAACAAGCTCAGCGCCGCTCGCGCCGCCGAGAAGGCCGGCGTCCCCCTGTGGGAAATGCTGGAACACATGCGGTTAAAGAAGGTCCCCGCTCAATACGATTTCGAAGAACTCGAAGCCGATATAGAAACCGTTCGTAAAAAGGCTTAAACTCCGCAGGCAATAGAAACAGGAGGCAGCCGAGCCAGTGAGAATCCTCTTCATGCTCCCAGCAGCCAAGGGCGTATATCCCGAGGAAGCGGCTCAGCGCCGCATCAACCTCATCAAGTCCTACGCGACCGCGGCGACGCAGATCGACGTGGACTACTTGCCCGAGGTCTCAGGCTTCAACCCCTGGGGCGGCCAGACCGACCCCAACCACCGGCCTGCCGACGCGGTCGCCCGCGCCCACTCCCTGGGCGCGCAGCGGGCGCTGCAGGCCGAGAAGGACGGGTACGACGCTTTCTGCCCTTACGGCGCGGTCGACGTCGGGGTGCTAGAAGCCAGAAGGCGCGGGCTCTCCATTCCTGCGGCCGGGCCCGGTGAGGCCAGCGCCCTCTTCTGCGGCCTCCTGGGCCGCAGGTTCGCCAGCTGCTCCTATGTGGCGACTCCGCAGAGCGGAAACCGTGACCGCTACATCGCACTGGGGGTCGACCATCTCTATGTCGGGGCCACGGCCATCGGCATCCAGAACTCCGAGTACCCGCAGCGCCACGACGAGGTGCTGCAGCGGTACAAGGACTGTGCCCGGCAGGCCCGGGACATGGGCGCCGAGATGATGGGCGTCATCGGCCAGTCCATCTGCCCCACGGAGTTTTCGGCGAAAGCGCTACAGGATGCGACGGGCTTTCCCACCATGGACGGCATCGCAGCCCAGATCGCTATGGTCGAGTGGTGGCACCGGACCGGTCTCCCACCCAGCCTGCTCAAGGTGCCTCGGACATGAAGGCGGCGCGCACCCCGAGGCGTCCTACCGCGCGTCGGTTGGATTAACGCCCGCTGCCGCGGGACCAGGCAGCGCGCGTGTCATGGCCCGAGGATCCCCTGGCAGCGGGCCACGAGCGGTTGCCGGAGCCCCATCGAAGGCAAGGGTGGTGGTGCTGCAAGCAGCCGTTGCGCAAGTAACCCCCGTGTGGTAACAAGTCCTTCATGGCAGGACCGTTAGCGGCTCTGACCGTTCTCGACCTTTCCTGGGGCATGCCAGGCGCGGTCGCCGGCCTGGTGCTGTCGGACTTCGGCGCCGAAGTCATCAAGGTCGAGCCGCCCAGCGGCGACCCGTTCCGCTCCGATCCGGCCTGGCTCGTGTGGAACCGGGGGAAGAAGGGCGCCGTCCTGGACTTGAAGACGGCGGAGGGGCGAGAGCAAGGCCAGGCCCTAGCCGCCCGGGCCGATGTCCTCATCGAGACCTTCCGGCCCGGCGTCATGCAGCGTCTGTGTATGGACTACGGGACCCTCTCCCGCATCAGTCCCCGGCTGGTGTACTGCTCCATCACCGGCTTCGGCCAGGAGGGGCCCCTGAGCCACATCAAGGGCTACGACGGGATTGTGGCCGCCCGGGTCGGCCGCATGCTGGAGATCCAAGGAGGTCCCCCGCGGGACGGCCCGGTCTACACCGCGGTCCAGATCCCGAGCTGGTCCGCCAGCCAGGCCGCCGTCCGCGGCATTCTGGCCGCGTTGCGCCGCCGGGAGCGCAGCGGCCGGGGTGAGTGGGTCCAGACCAGCCTGCTCCAGGGCATGTTCGCCTACGACCACGAGCTCATGATCCACCAGTTGAGCCGCAAAGACCCGGATATGTTCCCCATAGACACCACCGCCGCGCTGCGCAGGGTGCCCACCCTGACGTACCTCCCCGCGCGTACCAAGGACGGCCGTTGGATACAGATGGCCAACCTGGTCGACCGGCTGTTCCGCTCCTTCATCCGGGCCATTGGCCTCTGGCATATCTACCAGGACGAACGGTTCAAGGATGCCCCCAACCTGGCGCCGGAGAACCGGGAGGTCCTTCGAGATATGATCCTGGAGCGGATGCTGGAAAAGACCCTTGACGAGTGGATGCAGGTCTTCGAGGAAGACGGAGACGTAGCGGCGGAACCCTTGGTGCAGACGCTGGAGGGGATGAAGCACCCTCAGTACGTCTATAACAACGACGCGATGGAAATCGAGGACCCACGCGTTGGGCCGCTGAAGATGCCGAACGTCCTGGTCAAGATGTCAGCCACGCCGGGCCGGGTCCAAGGGCCCGCGCCGGACCTTGGCCAGCACACAAAGGAGGTGCTCAAGCGGCTTCGTAGCGAGGGCTTTAGCCCGCCGGGGGTCGGGAGGAGCCTCCCAGTCTCCGGAGGGGCTGAAGCCCTCACTACAAACGAGGACACGCCCCACTACCCTCTGGAGGGCGTCACCATCCTGGAATTCGCCGGCGTCGTCGCCGCGCCCCTGGCCGCGGCGCTCCTCGCGGACATGGGCGCCCGGGTCATCAAAGTCGAACCTCCAGAGGGCGACCCTGTCCGCTCCCTTGGAGGTGGCCGCGGCAACGGCGCTGTCCGCACTACGGGCGGCAAAGAGAGCATCATGGTGGACCTGAAGACCGAGGAAGGCCGGGCCATCGTGCACCAGCTCATCGCCCGGACGGATGTGCTGGTGCATAACTACCGCCCCGGCGTGCCGGAGCGGTTGGGCATCGACTATGACACCGCCCGTTCCATCAACCCGGCCGTCGTATACCACTACGCGGGGGCTTACGGGTCGAATGGCCCCCATAGTCAGAGGCCTGCGGCGCACCCCATCCCCGGCGCCCTCATGGGGGGAGCGCTGCGACAGACGGGTAGGGGCGTGGTGCCGCCCGCCGATACGCCGCTAAGCCGAGAGGAGCTGAAGGAGGTGTCACGCCGCCTCTTCCGGGGCAACACCTCCAACCCCGATGAGAATACGGGGATGGCCATCGCGACGGGTATCATGCTCGGCCTCTACGCGCGGGAGCGCACCGGGCAAGGCCAGTACATCGAGTCGTCGATGATCCAGGCCAACGCCTACGCCAACCTCCATGAGGCCTACCACTACGCCGGCCGGCCGGCCTATCGCTACCCCGATGAGGGCGTCCACGGTCTCGATGCCCTCTACCGCCTCTACAAGACGAAGCAGGGCTGGGTGTTCCTGGCGTGCCTTTTCCAAGAGGAGTGGGAGGTCTTCTGCCGGGCAGTGGCACGGCCGGAGCTGCTGGAGGACGAGCGCTTCCGGACCGAAGCAGGCCGAAAGGCCCACGACATCGAGCTGAGCGAGATTATCAGCCAGGTCCTCGCCGGCCGGACCGCGGCTGAGTGGGAGCAACTGCTTCCCCCGGCTGACGTCGCGTGCGTCGTGGCCGACGGCGCCACTATGGGAGCATTCTTGGAAAACGATCCGCACATGGTGGCCAACCGCTTCATCATCGAGGCAGACCGGCCCCATCTGCGGTTCGGGGTGCACCAGCGAGTCAACCACATCGTCAAGCTGTCGGGCATGGAGAGCATGCACGGCACCGGTTGCCTGGGCGGAGAGCACACCGACAGCATCCTCCGGGAGCTGGGGTATAGCGATACGGACATCGCGGGCCTGCGGGAACGAGGAATCGTGACCTCGGAGCCGGTTCGGAAGCTGTTTGACTGAAAGGAAATGAGGAAGTCAGGAAATAAGGAAGTAAGGGGCCACCCCTACCCTCATTTCCTCACTTCCTGACTTCCTTACTTCCCAAGGATGGACATGGGGAAAGGAGGGAACTATGCCGCGGCCGATCCCGGTACCTGAAGAGTGGACCAAGCCATTTTGGGACGCCTGCAACGAAAAGCGGCTGGTAGTGCAGAACTGCACAGACTGCAACAAGCTGCAATACCCGCCGCTGCCGCGGTGCAAGACCTGCGGTTTGGGCTGTCTCTTATACACATCTCCGAG
>CAZPYZ010000400.1:0-4670 GCA_964590215.1 uncultured Dehalococcoidia bacterium
GTACGACACGCGCCCCGCCGTGAAGGAGCAGGTGGAAAGCCTTGGCGCGAGGTTCGCGGACCTCGGCCTTGAAACGAAAGATGCGGAAGACAAGGGTGGGTACGCCAAGGCGCAATCGGAGGAGTTCTACAAGAAGCAACAGGACATGATGTTCAAATACGTGACGGCTGCGGACGCCGTCATCACGACAGCGCTCGTCCCAGGCCAGCGCGCCCCGGTCCTCATCACCGAAGAGATGGTTCAGGGCATGCGACCGGGTTCCATGATCGTGGACCTCGCGTCCGAGCAGGGGGGGAACTGCGCTCTCACCGAGCCGGGCCAGGAGGTCGTGAGGCACGGCGTCCTCATCCTCGGCCCCACGAACCTGCCCAGCACGATGCCGTTCCCCGCCAGCCAGATGTACGCAAGGAATGTCACGAATTTCCTGACGCATCTTCTCAAGGAGGGCAGAATTCATCTCGACCTGAACGACGAGCTAACGCGCGGCCCACTTGTCACGCATCAGGGCGAGATCCTCCATGAGGCTGTTAAGGTCACACTCGCAGCGGGAATCAAGGTTCCATGACGGAGCAGAAAACGAGAACGAGCTAGTCGTGAAGGGAAGTCCATTCTATGACGACAGACCTTGAGATTGGACTCTACATATTTATACTGGCTGGGTTTCTCGGATATCACGTGATCTCACGCGTGCCCCCGTTGCTTCACACGCCGCTCATGTCCGCCACAAACGCGATGTCAGGGATTTCGCTGATCGGCTCGCTGGTAATCGCGGGCGCGGAGTATGGCCCCCTGAGCACCCTCTTTGGGTTCATCGCAGTGAGTTGCTCCTCGACGAACGTGGTCGGTGGCTTTCTGATCACCGATCGCATGCTGCAAATGTTCAGAGCCGGGCAGGCCAACTCCCGCCACCAGCAGCGGTTTCGATTCGCGATGAGTACACTGCTGGTTTTGCCTATTCTCGTTGCCGGTTTGGTCGCGCTCGTTGTTGGGTTTGAGCAGGTCGGAATCGTGCAGACAGAGTTCATCGGCAGCATGCGGCGTGTGAAGGGATTGAACTATTTCTACATCCTGTCAGCCGTTCTGTTCATCCTGGGACTGAAAGGCCTGAGTTCGCCCAGGTGGGCCCGGAAGGGCATGTTCCTTGCCGCAGTTGGTATGGATATGGCCATCGTCGGGACGCTTTTCCACGAGCATATTCTCACCTATACATGGATCATCGCCGGGCTCACGATCGGCACCATCGTTGGGGGTGCGATGGGGTTGTGGATCCCGATGACGGCCGTGCCGCAACGGACCGCCCTTTCCCACTCCCTGGGGGCGCTGGCGGCCACGCTGATCGGAATCTCCGAATACATCCGACACGGCGGCGAACTCGTCCACGACAGGGTGTTGATGACGGCGATCGGCTTCGAGGTGGTGATCGGCGGCCTGACGGTTACGGGAAGCCTCATGGCGGCCGCGAAGCTCCAGGGCCTCCTGCCGGGAGCTCCCATCACGTACAAGGGACAAAATGCGTCCAATATCACCTTGCTGGCGGTTATGGTAGGAAGCCTCATCTACTTGATCGCCACGCCGACGGCCAGCTCGCTGTTCTACCTCATGGTCACCTTGGCCTCGCTGTTCGGGTTCCTCCTGGTCATCCCCATCGGGGCGGCGGACATGCCGGTGGTCATCTCTCTGCTCAATTCCTACGCCGGCCTTGCCGATGCGGCCATGGGTTTCGTACTCATGAACAAGATCCAGATCATCACCGGTTCGCTCGACGGGACTTCGGGTTTCCTGCTTTCCATCCTCATGTGCCGGGCCATGAACCGCTCGGCGATGAATGTTCTCTTCGGTGCGTTCGGCAAGATCGAAGAGGAGGCAGTTGGGCCGGCGGTGGACGTGAAGGGAAGCGTCCGGAGTATCATTCCCCACGAGGCTGCTCTTCTTTTCGATGGTGCCCAGTCCGTCATCATCGTCCCGGGCTACGGCATGGCGGTCGCACAGGCTCAGCATGGCGTCAGTGAGCTGGCGAACGGGCTGATGAAGCGCGGCATAACTGTCAAATACGCCATCCACCCGGTGGCCGGCCGCATGCCCGGGCACATGAACGTCCTGCTCGCCGAGGCGAACGTCCCCTACGATCAGCTATTCGAGATGGACGAGATCAATCCCTATTTTGCCGAGGCGGATGTGGCGTTAGTCGTTGGGGCGAACGACGTGACCAACCCGGCGGCCAAGCACAACAAAAGCAGCCCGCTCTACGGAATGCCGATTCTGGAAGTCGAGCGGGCCAAGGCGATCATCGTCCTCAAGCGCAGCCTACGCCCGGGCTTTGCCGGGGTGGACAATGAGCTCTACTACAACCCGAAATGCATGATGCTTTTCGGGGACGCCCGGGACTCTGTGACGAAGCTGCTAAATGAGTTGAAAAAAGCCTAAGCCGCAACATCTTCCAGGCTGCTAGTCCTCGGGGGTGAACGGGACGGTCGGTGGCTCAGGAATGGCGGTAAGCGGACAGGTCTTTCGCTAAGGGCGTCAGTGTGGAGCAGGGATTAAAGGATTACACCAGTACCTTGCATTGTTAGACCCGCAGGGTTTTTCTGGCCCCATCTATCTGAAAACAAAGCGAAAAGCCCGAGTTGGTTCTTTACATTGTGACGTTTGCTCCACCAGGACAGTCGAGGGGTTGCAGCCGATGGCTGCAGCCCCTCTTTGTTTCGGTCGGGTGAGGGTCGCCTTCGGCTGGGGCGAGGGAGGCTCGACCCGATCCGTCGGCCGGATGGACCGTTGACCGGCTCAGGAATCTCCTGCGGTCCGCAGGTGGAAGCGCACGATCTCGGCAAGCGCGGTGATGAAGCGCGGGCGGTCGTTCAGGGAGGGCGTTCGCTCGAGCCGCATCCCGCGGGAGGCGGCGAGCGCTTGGCACTCCACGTCAATGTCGTAAAGCACTTCAAGGTGATCGGCCACGAACCCGACCGGGCAGATGACGATGACCCGCGTGCCGTCGGAGGACAGGCGCTCCAGCACCTCCTTGACATCGGGGCCGAGCCACGGGTCGGGGGTGTGCCCGGCGCTCTGGTACGCAAAGTCCCACCGCTTTAGCCGGGCGAGACGGGCGACTCCTTCGCAGGAGCGGCGCAGTTCCCGGGGATAGGGATCATCCCACTCGAGGATCCTCGCGGGCAGACTGTGAGCGGTGAAGAGCACGTGGACCGCTGTCCGCTCCGCCTGGGAGAGGCGGCCGAGGGCGTCGCGGAGCCCCTCCGCGAGAGCCTCCAGGAAAGTCGGGTGGTCGTGCCAGGATTCCACAAAGGTCATCGGGAGCGGGGAGGGTAATTCGCCGAGCGCCTTCTTCACGATATTTATATAGCCGCCGATGCTCATGCGGGAGTAATGGGGAGCCAGGGCCATCGCAAGCCCACGGCTGAGGCCATCGGATGCCATGTCGGTCACCGCATCCGCGATGAACGGGGGCGCGTGTTTCATGCCGACATAGGCGCGGAAGGTCTTCCCCTGGGCGCCGTTGAGTGCCGCCTCCAGGGCGGCGGCCTGACGGCGGGTGATATCGAGGAGCGGGGACAGTCCTCCGATCGCCCGGTACCGTGCCACGAGACCTTCGATCAATTCAGGCGAGGGCCGGCGGCCACCCCGGATGTGCGTGTAGTAGGCCTCGACCTCGTCCAGGGAGCGGGGGGTGCCGTAGGCCATGAGCAGGACGCCGGTCATCTCCCAGTCCCCTCCCCCGGCCGGCCAGTGGAGGCCGGCCGGGCGCTGCGTTTGTGGACGCACTCCACCAGCCGCTGGAGGTGCCCGATGGGCGTGTCGGGAAGGACGCCGTGGCCCAGATTGAAGATATGGCCCGGTCGGCCATTCGCCTGGGCAAGCACGTCCAGTGCCCGCCGCTCGACGAGGTCGAAGGGCCCCAGGAGCACCGCCGGATCGAGGTTCCCCTGGATGCCGCGCCCATCCCCCACCAGCGCCCACGCCTCATCCAGGCGAACCCGCCAGTCCACGCCGATGACGTCCCCACCCGCTTCCGCCATCAGTGGCAGCAGCCCCGCGGTCCCCGTGCCGAAGTGGATGCAGGGCAGACCGGTTGGCCGCAGGCCGTCGAAGAGGCGCCGCATGTGGGGCTGGACGGACTCGCGGTAATCGGCAGGGCTCAGGCAGCCGACCCAACTGTCGAAGACCTGGACCGCCTGCACGCCTGCCGCAATCTGGGTTTCCAGGTACCGAAGGGTGGCCTCGGTGAGGCGAGCCATGAGGTCCGTCCAGAGGGCGGGGGCGATGTACATCAGTTCCTTGGCCCGAAGGAACTCCCGGCTGGGGGCACCCTCGATGAGGTAGGCGGCGAGCGTGAAGGGCGCCCCGGCGAACCCGATGAGCGGAACCGGCGACTGTTTCCGGATCAGGCCGATGGCCTCGAGCACGGGGGCGATGTACTCCCGCGGCTCGAAGCGTCGCAGGGCCTGAACGTCGGTGGCGGTGCGGATGGGTGCCTCGATGACCGGCCCGACGCCCTCCTTTAACTCAAATCCCACACCCATATCGCCCAGGGGGAGCATGATGTCCGCGAAGAGGACGGCCGCGTCCACGCCCAGCCTTCCCACGGGCAGGAGCGTGACCTCCGCACACAGGTCGGGCTGGCGCGCGATGTCGAGCAGCGTGTAGCGCTCGCGCAGGCG
>CAZPYZ010000401.1:0-1108 GCA_964590215.1 uncultured Dehalococcoidia bacterium
GACCGGGGCGTCGTACACCAGGCCGGTTGCCGCGATGAAGCGGTCGTGCATCTCCGGTATCTCGGGAAGGCGTTCGAACACAAGGAGATGTGGCCGGGCCATTGGCTCCAAACGAAGATTCGGCGACTGGTCGACGTGGCCGAGTATCTCCAGGCACGACAACACTCGCCGCAGCTTGCGGCTCAAGTAGTGCAGCTCAGCAACGACCAGCAACGGTACCAGTCCCATTGCGTGGCCCCTTTCGATGGCTCCGAAGGCAGCCCGGGCGTCCACACTCAAGGCCGTGAGCTGGTTCCAGTACCAGAACAGTGCGTGGGTGTCGAGGACGTAGGTTCGCGGGCCCGAGTCACTGGTCAGGGTGAATCCTCAGGCAGCGGTTTCGGATCCCACAGCCGTTTCGCTTCTTGGAAGTCCTCCCACTCCAGTGTACCGAGGTGGGCGAGCGCGCCCTTGAGGCCACCCATGCCATCGACCGGCGCTGCACCAACTCCAGTGATGGGTTCGATGCGGGCGATGGGGCGGCCCCGCAGGGTAACGATAATCTCGGTGCTGGTGGCTTGCACCTCCCGTAGCACGGCGCTGGTGCGGGCCTTCAGCTCCCGTACGCCAATGGTCCGGGGGACAGTCGGCACGTGTAGTCACCTCGGGTAAAGATGGCCACATTGTAGCATGGATGATGCGACGTACCGCTTCGGATCGCTAACCTGGACGGCTGAACTTGAAAGCCCGGCAAACGCAGTGCGTGGTGCGTAGTGAGTAGGGACGGCCCCCACCTGCTCACCACTCCCTACGCACTACTCACAACGTGAAGTGCTCTGGCGGGTCACGGTTTCTCTGGCTCTGCGCGGGGCCGGCCACGGCGATCCGATCGCAGCCGCGGAGCGGCCCCACTGTACTCGACCCACCGGTCTGCCAGCGCTCCCGTCGCAACGCCGTGAGCGATCACAACCGCCAGCCAGAACACGTAGGGCCCGAGGAACAGTATCGGGAAGTACAGCGGTGGTGGCGGGAACTCCTCCGTGGCCGCGCTCCTCCATTGTTCATGAGCGCTCATCGACTGGGCGCTCATCTCCCCCTGCGCGCCGCTTATGGTCACCGCGGCGAGATA
>CAZPYZ010000401.1:1208-4663 GCA_964590215.1 uncultured Dehalococcoidia bacterium
TCGACTGGGCGCTCATCTCCCCCTGCGCGCCGCTTATGGTCACCGCGGCGAGATAGGCCACCACCACCCCCGCCCAGGCGAGAGTCCCCAGGAGGACGGCGGTGCCTGCCACACGCAGGCCGAGGCGAAGGGCGGGGATGAGAAGCACCGGTCTCTTCTTCCATCAACGGTTTGCGGTAACACGCGTGTGAGTGCGGAGTTGGGTCTGCCTACGGATGCTAACGGTTGTTTTCAACGACTACGCTTGTCATCCTGAACGAAGGGTGTCATGGTAAGCGATGGTAGCTGTCATCCTGAACGACAGCAGCTGTTTATGCTAAACGATGGTAGCTGTCATCCTCAACGAAGTGAAGGGCCTCCGGGCGCCGCCGGGGAGCCCTCGTCTCCCAGTAATTCCGCGCTCAGGTCCCGCCACCCCGGGTGAACACGCTCGATGAGCGACGGATTCCTGGCCCTGAGCGACGGATTCCTGGCCCTAAGCAATCCCTTGACCTGGTTCTCGCGGGCGCCGGTGTAGCGGACGCTTCCTGTGCCCCCTCGTAGTAGACCAGCCTCTCGATGTGGCATTTCGATGTGACTGGCGGCTACCCCGGCCTAGTGCTCCCACACGCGACGCTGGAGGTCGCTGGTCACGACCCTGCATAGCCTGAGAGACAGGCTGGTCATGATTGTAAACGTGGTAGGCGCGAGTCACGTCGCCGAGATTCTTCGCTGTCGCTCAGAATGACAGTTTGTCGGCCTTTGCTGCCTACTCCACCTCGCTCGGGCGCGCTCGGGCCGCACGGAGGGGGGCCTGGGCACTTAGTTCGGCCGGGGGAGATGGTCTATAACAGTGGTGACCTCACAAATCACCTCGCGCCTCGCTATCGAGAACCGCGGGCTCACCGGGCCGGGGCAGGCTCCAATCGTGGCCACACAGGGAGCAGCGAAAGACGGTCATCATAGTGACCGCGGTGGGGCGGGCACGCTCGACCAGCTTCCTCAAGGGGCCAACCACGACGCTCGCGGCAATGCCACCAGCCACGGCGACCCCGAGCCATCGCACCCAATCCAGCGGGCCGGCGCCATCGGGCACGAAGCAGCTCCACAGATCCACGGTTCCAGCCCATAGCCAGCACCCGACCACCCCTTCCATCAAGAAAAACAGGACCAGCAAAATCCCTCCCCCGGCGACCAGCCATCGCCGCCACAAGGCGATCGGGGTGCCGGTTTGCGGATCCAACATTTCGGAGCTTCCGTGCCCGCCATACCCCCGACACATTGGGCATCGGATGCCAAAACCCGGCGGCGCTGCCTCTTGACCAGCCCTGTCCCCCGCACGGGCCAGCCTGCGCCGTTTTCCCTTTAGCCAGGCACGTTCTGGTGTCCCGCTGCCTTGTTTCTCGGTCATTCGGCGGTGCCCCTATGCCCCCGAGGCCTCACATCACACACTGGTAGCTGTGCACCGCCTGAGCCCGCCTCGGTTGTGCTACAACTGCGGCCGGTCGGGGGCCTGTTCTGGAGTCGCCTCTCGAGCCTCTGGGGTTACCCCCTCCCGCTTCGCCTTGCGGGCCGCCAGCAGGGCCTCGAAGTCGGTGCCGCTCCTGGACTGGGCACCCAGGCGCTCGTACTCCTGGTCCTGGAGCTTAACGTCGGTGCCGACCAGCTTCTCGGTGATACGCGCCTGGGCGGAAAGACGCTTCACCCGCTCCTGGACCGCGGCCACGGGGCTCTCCCGCAAGCTGTCCTGCGCGTTCATCAGCCGGTTGTTCAGCTCGGTGATCTTCTGCGCGGAGACGAACTCGGCAACGGCCTCCGCTTCCTGTTGGGGCAACCGCTCCAGCTTTCCCTTGAGGTCCGTCAGGGTCATCATATGCCGCTGCAACCCGCCCTCCAGGTCCGTGACCTGAGCCGAAATGCCCTCCTGCAGCCCGTCGATCTCGGCTAGGCGAGCGCTGTAGCGCCCGTGCGCGGCCTTGGACCGTTCGAACTCCTCCGCGTTGTTTTCGGCCTGGGCCTTTTCCGCCGCGGCCAGGGCCCCCTCCACCTGGCTCAAGAGCCGCTCCTCTTCCGCATCCAGGGAGGTCAGCTGCTGTTTCCGGTCCTCGACGATGTTGAGGACCTCCGCGACGGTCTCCTGGAGCGTCCTGAAGTCCCTGGCCAGAGCATCTCGCTCGATGGCGAAGGCGGCACGGATCCCCTCCGGCGATCCGGTGAACTGCTCGTCTGCGGCACGCCGGATGTCCTCACTGCGCCGTAGAAAGAGGAAGCTGAAGAACCGGCCGATGGCTGCGAAAAACCTGCCCATGGGTTAGCTCCTTTCATCACGCGTCCCGTCGCGCCTGCCCCAGACGCAGGTAAGCCTCGTCCTGCGCCCGGCTCTCCTCGCCCCCCAAGCGCTCCTGGACCCGCCGCACGCTCTCTATGGTCCTGAGCAGGCTCTGGCTGGCCGCGTCCGCCTGCTCCTCCGACCAGTCCGCTCTCATGGCCGGCAGCTGGACTCGCACCTGCTGCAGCGCGGCCTCGCAGGCGTCGGCCTGCCGGAGCAGCTCTTCTACTCGCAGTCGCTGCTCCTCCATGGCCTGGAGGCGCCCCCGGTGCGAGGCCAGGGTCTCTTCTTTGAGCTGGATCCGCTCCATGGGCGCTCCCCCGGCCCTCATGGTCTTGATCTGCCGCTGGAGGTCGGCGACCTCCTCCGTCAGGGATGCGGCAGCCACCGTCGCGGTGGCCGACATGAGGTCCAGGGCGCTGGCCAGGACCCCCAGGCCTTCGCGATAGGTTGTCAAGGCGGAGGCCGCAATACCGGCCGCGGCGATGCCATCGCCCTCCCCGTAGCGCTCTAACGCCTCGCGCAGTGAGGTGTACTCTCGGACCAGCTCTCCCAGGGCCTTTCTACCCTCTACGGACTTGAGCGATGAGAACCCTTCCTGCAACCGGCTCCGCTCCTCTTCAAGGGCCTGCCGTCCCAGCTCCGCTTCCCGAGCCAGGAACTCCTGGACCTTGCGCCGAGCATGGCGCTCCCCGTTGATCAGGTACTGCCAGCAGAACGAGCCACCAGCAAGCACACCCGAGGCGGCAGCGACGGTCAATGCCGCGGGAGAACCGCCGAGGAAGGGGCCGAACAACAGGCCGTAGATGGCCGCGAGGGCCGCCGCCCCCGCGGGATACAACGTCGCAGGGTGCTGCAGGGCGTCGCTCAGGACTTCCAACTGCACCCGGCGGGACGAGAACGGGAGTTGCGCTCCTTGCGTTTTCGTTGGCGGACCACCTTCGGTCATGGCGACGCCCCACTCCACCCCGCGCTGCCGGAAACGGATGACACCGTGGCTGCGTGCGATCGCCGCCCCGCCACCAGATTGCCACGTCGCCCCCGGAAGTTCCCCGTCACTCCCGCTCCTCTCAATGACATCAGGCACGATGTGACGGGCCGGGACCGTCATTGCGAGGCCGTGCCCAACCCATCGCCTGCCACCAAG
>CAZPYZ010000402.1:0-4655 GCA_964590215.1 uncultured Dehalococcoidia bacterium
CAGCCACAGGTGAGGAGCATCACTCCATGCGCACGTTCTTGCTGAAATCGTAATCGACCGCGATGTTGGATTCGAACCGCCAGCGGACGCGATCCGGGGGATAGTACCCGGCGTAGACCCGGTCCAGGAAGTCGATGGCGAGGTTCCACGCCGCCTCGGCCTCCTTTTGACGGTAGCGGCCGGGCATGGTGTCGTTCAGGAAGCCGTGGGGGCCGTCCTCGTAGATGCGGAAGTCATAGCTCTTGTTGAGCGCCTCCAGCTTCCGGCGCATCTCGTGCATCATCTCCACTGAAGTCCCGTGGTCCTTCTCGCCGAAGACCACCAGCGAGGGGGCCGTTGTTGCCGCGAGGACTTCTTCCGGGGTCCTCGCCCCACCGTAGTAGCAGATATTCGCGGCGACATCCCCGCGGACGCTGTTCAGCAGCCAGGGATAGTTCCCGCTCATGCACACGCCCATCGCGGCGCAGCGGTCCCCGTCCACGACGTCGAGGGCCTTCAAGTAGTCGAGGCTGTTGGCCATGATGAACTTGATCTCGTCTTCGGAGATCCCCAAGCGCGCGTCGCCGCGGTTGAGGGCCTCTTTGTCACCGTCCCAGTTGGAGGCGAAGTCGGGGGCCAGACATACATAACCGTAGGAGGCGAAGCGGGCCGCCAGGTCCAGGGTGTGCTTCACCAAGCCATAGCGCTCATGGCAGAGGATCATCCCGCGGTAGGGCGGGCTCCAGCGGGTGGGGACCGCGAGGAAGGCGTGGATGCCCTCGCTATAGTCGACCCACGAGGTCTTTGCGGCGATGTAGCCTTCTTCCATTCGCCCCTCTCCTTGTTCTAACGCGGAGACCGCAGAGGCCGCAGAGATCAATATTTTAGAGCCTTCGCGTACTCCGCGATCTCCGGGTTGAAGTCACTTCTCGAGCCACGCCTCCTCCAAGGGTGGCACCAAGAGGTTCCAGTTAGGCTGATAGTTCTTGATGTAGGGATACCAGGCGTTGTAACGGACCTGGGTGTAGAGGCCGATGCCGTATTGTTTCTCCATCATGTACTTCACCATCTCCCGGATGACCTCGCGGCGCTTGGCGGGATCGCTGGCCGCGCGCTGCGCGTCGATGAGCCCCCCGAGCTTCGGGTCTTTGACGCCGTGGTAGTTGACCCGGGCGTTGGGGTGCCAGTCGGCGAAGCTGAGGTCGATGTCCCAGCGGCGGCTGCTGCCGGGTTGGAGGGAGATGACGTGGTTCAGGATACGCAGATTGCCACTAAAGACCTGCTGGTCCAGGGGCTTAAGGTTGATGGTAAAGCCCGTCTTCTTCGCCTGGGCCTGGATCAGCTGCAACACGGCCTCATACCAGTCCCCGGTAGTGCGGCTAAAGGTCCACTCGAACTCAAGGCCGTTGGGGTAGCCCGCCTCCGCCAGTTGCCGCTTGGCCCGCTCCGGGTCGTAAGGCTGCAACTCACGCACCTCTTGCTCGGTGAAGTAGCCGGTAAAGACCGCCGGCAACTGCGGGATACCCTTGCCTTTCTGGAAAATGCGGATCATCTCATCGCGGTCCAGGGAGAGAGAAAGCGCCCGCCGAACCCGCTCGTCGTTAAAAGGGGGCTTCGTCTGGTTGATGTAAAAGGCCCAGGGGTATCCCGCCTCGATGGTGTAGACCACCGCGTCTGGGGCTCCTTTACTGATCTGGTCCGCGTGTTCCGGGGGGAGCAGCGCGTCCAACAGGTCCACCTGTTTCGTGTTGAAGGCTGCGATCATCGCCGAATCGTCCGGGATGACCAGATACCGCAGCTGATCGATATGCGGCTTCCCCGCATCCCAGTAGTCCGGGTTCCTCTTCAGCAGCCATCTGGTACCCTTCTGAGAGCCCTCCAGGTCGAACTGGAACGGCCCGGTGCCGACGATGCGATCCTTCAGGTGCCCATCCTGTTCGTGGATCTCCTTCGGCATGATCGCGTTCCAGTTGGCGGCGGCGTAGTTCGGGAACGGGGCGAAGGGCTCTTTAAACCGGACCACGACCGTGTAAGGATCCGGGGTGTCCACCCGGTCGAGGCCTTCGAACATGAACCCATACTCGCTGGGTGGCATGCCCTGGAACTGGCCCGTGCGCGAGCCGTACTCATAGCTCCACTTGACGTCCGAGGCGGTAAGCTCCCTGCCGTTCACGCCCTCCACTTTTGGGAAGGGGGCGAACTTCACGCCCTTCTTGAGGTGGAAGGTGAAGGCCTTGGCATCGGGGGCGGATTCCCAGCGCTCGGCGAGATGGGGAGCCAGGACGCCCTCGTTATAGTCGACACCCGGGCCGCTCTTGAAGGTGAGGAGGGTATCGTAGGCCCAGGCGACAGAGGGGCCATTGGGGCTGGTGCGCGACTGGCTGATGTCCCAGTTGAAGGGGTCTCCTGACCAGCGCATGTTCAGGGTGCCCCCGGGCTTTGGCCGGTTATCTCCCTCAGCTTTTGAGGGCGGACTTTGAGGGCTGCCACATGATACGGCCCACAGCGCCGCTGTCAAGACGACCACAGTCAATACCCTGCTCATAACCGCCTCCTCACGTGTAAGGGCCAGGCCCCGAGGTCGCTTCGGCATGTTCACGTCTCATGCCGAACCGTCCGCCCGGGCCCGCCCGCAGATCGGCGCTCTCGCCTCACGCCTGGCTTCCCACTTGCCCGGGCGCTTTGGCATGCGGCAGCACACGTCCTGTCGGGCCGGGTGGGTGGTCCCAACGGTCCCGTTGGGGAGGGGGCTCTTCGTCTGTACGACACAGGCAGGAGCGCCTGTGCTCCATCATTTGTCCAACCAGGCCATCCAGTACCCGCCACGGTTACCGAAATGCGGCCGATAGTTCTTGACGTACGGGTGCCATAAGTCCCACTGAGGCGGGTAGAACAGGTCCACCGCCCAGGCCTGATCGTTCAGGTAGCGCACCAGAGTTCGAAGGACATCCCGCCGCTTCTCCGCGTTGATCTCCTGGCGCTGGGCTTCCAGTAGCTTATCCAGCTCCGGGTCCTTGATCTTGGCGTAGTTGCCGGAGGCGGCGCTGTGGTACATGGACCAGAGCATGGAGTCGGTGTCCGCCTCCAACTGCCCCAGGCCGCTGCTGCTGTCCAGGTCGAACTCCCCGGCCCGACGCTTCAGCCGCTGGGTGGTCTTGTCGAAGGTCTTGAATTCGACGTTCATGCCCGCCTTCTTCAGCTGCGCTTGGACCAGCTGCGAGAGCTGGGTGGTGGATTCCGCCTCCTCCGCGCTCACGATCCATTCGAGGGTGACGCCGTTGGGATAGCCCGCCTGGGCCACCAGCCGCTTGGCCTGGTCCAGGTCGTATTTCATCAGCTGGCGCGCTTCCGTGTCGGTGAAGAGCCCATGAAGGGCGCCCGGGGGGGTCCAACCGCCCTTGCCGCCGGTGAAGAGCCTCATCATCTCGTCCCGGTCCACCGCGGACGCGAGGGCTTGCCGCAGCTGCTTGTTGGCCAGTGGCCCTCGCTGGCCCAGATAGAGGTGGTAACCACGGGGTTGCAGGTACTCCTGCATCTCGGCCTGGGGGCTGTTCCTGAGGATGTCCTGAGTGTCCCGCCCCTCCCGGCTCTCCAGCAGGTCCACCTGCTTCGTCTGGAAGGCGGCGTACGCCGCCGCCTCGCTGCCGATGACCAGCCAGCGCACTTCGTCCAGGTATGACATCCCCGCCTCGAAGTAGGCTGGGTTCTTCTTCCACATCCAGCGCGTCCCTTTCTGGGAGGCCGGGATGTCCAGGATGAAGGGCCCGCTGCCCACCGGGCGGTCTTTCAGGTGGCCGTCCGCCTCGTACACTTCTTTCGCCACGATGGGGTTCCAGTCCGACGCCGCGTAGCTGATAAAGGGCACGAAAGGCTTGGTGAAGGCGACTCTGACGGTGTACGGGTCGGGTGTTTCGACTTTGTCCAGTCCTTCGAACATCCAGTCGAAAGAGCTCGAGCCAAGCTTCTTGAACTCACCGGTACGGGATTGGTACTCGTAGCTGAACTTGACGTCGGCCGCGGTCAGCTCTCGGCCGTTGACCGGAGGTAGGTCCGCGAACCTCACGCCTTTGCGCAAGTGGAAGGTGAAGTTCTTGGCGTCGGTTGACACCTCCCAGCGGTCGGCAAGCTCGGGGCGCAGGATCAGGTCGGCGAAGCCGTTGGATTCGACTCCGCTCTTGAACCCCAGGAGGCTGTTGAAGGCCATACCCTGGCCGCTCCCGTTAGGCTCGGACTTGCCATTATAGCTGAGGTCCCATTCCCAGGGGTCGGGGTTGATCCAGACGTTGAGGCGGCCGCCGGCCTTCGGCTGGTCGGCTGGCGTGCTTGGCCCCGCCGGCCCCGAGGGGGCCCCGCAGGCCACGAAGAGGACGGGGAGTACCAGCAGTAAGTGTTTCATCAATCGAGTTACCCTCACCCTGCCCTCTCCCTTGGGGAGAGGGATTCTATTCGGCTCCGAAGAACCTGCCCGGCGCCGCCACGCCGTCCACATGCTTATTGCGCTCGTCGTGGCCCGCAAGCTGGTCGCCCTCCGGGCCGCGCCGGCCATGCGCCTCGCGGACGCCAAGGTCCAACGCCAAGGAGCGACCGTTCCTTTGGGCCTTGGACCTTGGACTCGCCTAGCGGACCGCCGCGGTCGGGTCGGTGTAGGCGTCCCTGAAGGACCACTGGTAGTGGGG
>CAZPYZ010000403.1:0-4617 GCA_964590215.1 uncultured Dehalococcoidia bacterium
AGATTTCCTTTTTACGGCCGGCGAGGCCGTCGCGTCCTTTGTGTCAGGAGCAGGGCACCATTCTCAAGACCACGACAGGGGGCATTCCACCCACCACACCTTGGTGCGCGATTCTGTTCGGAGGCCTTGAGGAGTGGAGTCCAACATGCCAGCAGGAGCAGCTCCAGGACAGCAGCGAATTCCGGATCCTATAGCAGCGCGAGCTGCAAGGGCTCGGCGCGGGTTTCGAACCGCGCCCGTCGGTCAACGAAACCGGCTTCGGTCTTCGCCTCGCGAACCCGCTCCTCGATCAAGGCCTGATAGGGTTTGGGGGCATACTTCATCGGATAGAGCCGGAGATAGCCGTCGTGGAGCGCCGGGTATTCCGACGCCATGAACCTCAGGAAGTAGTTCCGGACCCCCGGATCCAGATGTAGCAGGCGGGCGCCGATGAACTGGGCCCCGTGGTCGGCCGCGGCCTGAACCGTTTCCTGAAGTCTCTCCGGGTCCGCGGAGAGGCCGGGCAGCAAGGGCGCCATGATGATCCCGGCATGAATGCCGGCTGCGACCAGCCGTTCCATAGCGCGTAGACGCTGCCACGGTGGCGCGGTGCCGGGTTCGACCTTGCGCCAGATCTCTCGGTCGATGCTGGGCACGCTGAAGCAGACGGTTGCGCCGGCGCGGGCCGCCAGCTCCTGGAGGACATCCAGGTCTCTGACCACCATGCTGCCCTTGGTGACGATGGACGAAGGGGTGCGGAAGCGCACGAAGACCTCCAGCGACTGACGGGTCAGGCGGTAGCGGCCCTCGGCGGGTTGATAGGGGTCCGTAGCGGTGCCCACCGCCACGGTTTCCCGCCGCCAGGTGCGCCTGCCCAGTTCCTCAGCCAGCACCTCGGGCAAGTTGGTTTTGCAGAAGATGATGCCGGTGAAGTCCTCACCGACGCCAAGATCGAAAAAGGTATGGGTCGCGCGGGCGTAGCAGTAATGGCAGCTATGAACGCAGCCCCGGTATGGGTTGAGAGACCACTGGAACGGCATGCCCTGGACCTTATTCAGGGCGGACTTGACGATCAGCGGACGGTACTGCGGTCTCCCCATGGCGAGGGTCAATATAGCACGTGCGTTCTGCGCTCCGCAAGCCCGCTATGGACTTCGTTTGAGGCTATTGGCAGAATGAGCCTGCGCGACCATGGCTACCGCGAAGACGGATACAAAGCCCGAGGAAGCGCCCTCGCCCCACGGCGCGGACGAGGCCGCGTTGCAATACCTGCATCACGCGGTGGATAGTGGCGCCCACTGGTTCACCGCGCTGTTGGAAACCATAGCCCTATGGCGTTCACCCGAAGAAACGTACATGGGCCGGCAGTTCCGGTACCTGGCCGGCGGCGAGGCCTTCGACTGGCTGCTGCTGGCGGAGCGGTTGTGCGAGGAGTTGGGCGATGCTGTGCCACGGCAAGAAAAGGAGGACCTACTCTTCTTTGGCCGCTTCCCCATCGACCTCGGCCCCTGGGAGTTCCAACGCCTGATAGGGCGGGCTAAGTACCGAGCCCACTTGAACTACTGGTATGGGGTCCTGGTGGAGGAGGCGCTGCTGCTGGAAGCCGAGGAGCGCTTCGCCAAGGAGCGGGCCTCCGTCGGCCTCGCACGGGGCAACACCTACCAGGACGCCGGGTTCTTCTGGGTCTATGGGGAAACCCAGCAGACCCTGCTGGAGGCCTACCACGAAGAGCGGGGGGTCAGCTACACCGGCCGGATGTCTCTCTCGGACTTGCGGGACTTTACCTACTGGTGCTTCAAGTACCGCGTGCAGCACCGGGACCCGGCGAAGGTGGCCAGTGATACCCGCCTGGGGCTGCAGCGGTTGCAACTGATGAGGCTGGGACGGGGTGCCCGGCCTGAGGTGCCGCTGGGATAGAGGCGGTCGTGGTGGGGCTGCGCCCCCATGGTAGAATACGCCAGGCTTCGGCCCCGGCTGCTTCAGCAAACCACCCGGCCCTCACTAGTGACGCCGCCTGACCACGCGGCCACATCCCGGATTTCGCATCTTGACACGAGGAGGAGGGTCATGGCCTACGAGGATATCGCGCAAATGCTCCAGCAGGGGCTGAAGCTCGACCTGTCCCCGGTCGCCCTGGCGCTGCTGGATGCACCGCCCGCCGGCGTGCCGGACGTGCAGCAGGCAGGGCCTTCAGCCTGCAGCTACTGGCGCAGAGCCGAGCAAGGCCTGTTCTACGCCAGCGCCGCCGACCACTACAACTGCCCAATCGGGGCGGTGGTCCTGGGCTTCGCCCTCCCGGACAGCGTGAACGAGGACCTGATGGGCCTGGTGACGACGATGTTCGGGATGAACTACATCAAGCCCGAGGAGATCCAGCACATCCCGAAGTTCCAGAAGCAGGCCGCGGGGGTCCTCTACGGTCCCCTGGCAGGGTTTCCCATGCCGCCGGACTCCGTGGTGGTCTGGCCGACACCGGCCCAGGCCATGCTGCTTCAAGAATGGTCTGGAGGCGCCTCATGGGCCAAGGATCCCCAGGGCCTCGTGTTTGGCAGGCCAGGGTGCGGCGTGCTCCCCATCGCCGCTGCCCGCGGTGCACCGGCCATGTCCTTGGGCTGCACCGGGATGAGGACCTTCACAGAGGTGCCCGACGACCGCTGCCTGCTTGTCATCCCCGGCGTCGCCCTCGGCGAACTGAGGGAGGGCCTCCAGAAAGTCCTGGACGCGAACCAACAAATGCGGGGACTCTACCTGGCCAAGAAAGGCGCCGCGTAGGGCTGCCCCTACGGGGACCAAAACAGCCGGACCAGCAGGACGGCGAGGATCAACCACGCGACCACGATGATGGCTGCGCCGGCGAGGCTTCCTTCCAACCGTGCTCCCCAGGTTTGGGCTCGTTCGCGGCACTCGTCAAGCACCGGCGCGGGGATCAGGCGCAACGTTATGACAATGCCCGCAGGCACGAGAAGGAAGTCGTCCAGGTACCCCAGGACTGGGACGAAGTCCGGGATGAGATCGATGGGGCTGAGGGCGTACGCGACGACGCAGGCGGCGGCCAGCTTGGCATACCACGGCGTGCGCGGGTGACGAGCGGCGAAATACAGCGTAAGGATCTCCCCGCTGAGACGGTTTTTCCAGCGGCGCAGCGTCCGGATCATCGAACCTTGATCATACCGCCGTTCCGGCGTACCATCCTGGCACGACCCTCACCCTCTCCGAGGAGGAGAGAGGAAGACGAAGAGGTGTGACCATGACGCTAGCGCGATCCGATATTCGGGCATCCCAGGACGAACTGGACCGGTTTTACGAGGACCTGAAGCAGTTTAGCCTGGGAGCGCTCTGGACCTCCCAGGACCTGGGCGCCATGATGCGGCGGCCGAACGTGGAACCCAAGCCTCAGGCGGCGCCCTATGTCTGGCACTGGAAGGACATAAAGCCGCGGGCCATGCAGGCCACGGAACTCATCGGCACCCAGCAGGCAGAGCGGCGGGTGCTGCAACTGCGGAACCCGGCCATCAAGGAGCGGTCCGCGACGACGAACACGCTGTTCGGCGGCATTCAGATCGTCATGCCGGGCGAGGTCGCCCGGGCCCATCGCCACACCATGGCGGCGCTGCGCTTCATCATCGAGAGCGAGGGCGGCTACACCAACGTCAACGGCGATCCCATTCCAATGCGGCCGGGAGACCTGGTGCTGACCCCCAACTGGACCTGGCATGACCACGCCAACGATACCGGCAAACCGATGATCTGGCTGGACGGCCTGGACGCGCCGCTGGTGAGACTGCTGGAGGCGGGCTTCCAGGAGGAGTACCCGCAAGAGACGCAGCCGGTGTCCGAGGCCAGGGGCCTCTCCCAAACCAAGTATGGCGGCGGCCCGCTACGCCCAGCCTGGGAAGCCTGCACCACCCGGTACTCGCCCCTGATGCACTACCCCTGGCCGGAAACAAAGAAGGCGCTCGCAGGGCTGACCGGGATGGCTCAGGGAAGCCCCTTCGACGGGATCATCATGGAGTACACCAACCCCATGGACGGCGGCCCCGTGATGCCGACCATGGGGTGTTATGTGCAGATGCTACGCCCTGGGGAGCGGACCCAAGCACATAAGCACACCTCTTCGGCCGTGTACCACGTGGTGGAGGGCCAGGGGCGGTCAGTGGTGGGGGGACAGGAGCTGGTGTGGGAAGAGAAGGACGTATTCTGTGTGCCGGGGTGGACCGCCCACGAGCACGTGAACGCTTCCTCTACAGAGCCGGCATTCCTCTTCAGCTTCACCGATATCCCCGTCCTGAGCGCCCTGGATCTGCTGCGGGAGGAAGAGGCGTAGAGTGCCAGCACCCGGCCCCTGTCATTGACTCAAGAAATCCCCTCTCCCTCCGGGAGCGGGTTGGGGTGAGGGTCACCGGGCCCGACATATCGACGAAAATGGGGAGCAGGCGTCCTCCGCCTGCTGCGGTTTGCAGCCTATTCATCCCCCGGGAGCATGGCCGATGGCGAGGGTAACGAAGCGGGCCGTGGCAATCCGGGGGGTGGGGTTAGCCGCCTGGTGACAGTGGGGAGGCCCGTGACCGTCCAGAAATAGGCGCTTGCCGAAGCTGTATCGACAAAATGTTGTCGTTGTCGGCGCAAGCGCCTAGACGG
>CAZPYZ010000404.1:0-4611 GCA_964590215.1 uncultured Dehalococcoidia bacterium
TTTCGCCATCGCCGAATTCCGGGAGATGAAAATGCAGCCGTCGCTGGAGCGGGCACTCAAGCACAAAGGACTGCTGACAGCGTGACCTGCTCGCGATCACCACAATGGAGACAAACGGCACGAAGACGACGAGGAGCCCGATGGTCGCAGCGCCCGTAAGCCTCAGGCTACCGGAAGAAATGGCAGAGAAGGTCCGCCGGATGGCGCCGCTGGAACACCGGTCTCTGGCCGAGATGGTGCGCATCCTCACCGAGGAGGCCATCAAGATGCGGGAGTTCCCCGACATCGTGTTTAACCAACCGCCCGAACGGACGGCGTGCGACGGTTCGAAACGGACGACGCCCGCATTGCCCTCAACCAGCGGGGATGAGCCTCCGCTTTCTGCTGGACATCAGCTACCGGGTGGCCGAGGGTCTACGGCGGCGTGCCATCGCTGCGGTCTCGGTCCACGAAGTGGGCCGGGCCAACCAACTGATCGCCGACGGAGAGCAGCTGCCTTCGCAGCTAGCCAGGGCCGGGTGCTGGTGACCGGCAACCGCGCGGACTACCAGGCGCTGGACGCGGAGTGGCGGACGCGAGGGCGACACCTCTGGTGTTCGGAGGCAAGCATTCGGAGAGAGGATTTCGGTAAGCTGATCCGGGCGCTGGAGGCAGCGGCCGGCGCGCATGAGCCTCTTGGGGGAATCTGCATGGCGCTCCCCAGGGTGATCCCACAGGCGTGAAGGAATGGTCAGTGGGCGCCTCCGGCGCCGCATCGAGCGGTTCCTGGACGAAGCTATTGCGGAGGTCGGAGAGGAAAGATACAGCCGGCCATGAAAGGATCCTTGCCGTGTCCGTGATCGATGCCGATGCCCACGTGGCGGAATCGCCCGTCACTTTTGACGATAAGTACCTGGACCCGGCCTACCGCGCTCGCCGCCCGCAGGTGGTGGACTACGGCGGCCGGCCCCACTGGCTGGTGGACTACCAGGTCTTTCCTCGCTTCAGCGGGCCAGGACCCCACAGCAGTGGTAGCCCCACCCGGGCCGGCGATGTCTTCAGCGTGTACAACAAGGTCAAATCGGAGCCCGTCGAGAGCCAGGAGCTAACGGACGCACCGGCCCGGCTCCGGGACATGGACCGAGAGGGGATCGACCTGCAGGTCCTCTACCCGACTATGTTTCTCGCCCATCACCTCTCGCCCGACCCGGCCTACATGGCGGCTCTCTGCGCGTGCTATAACCGGTGGCTGGGCGACGCGACCTCTGGGTACCCTGGGCGGCTGAAATGGGCGGCGGTGGTCAACCTGGCGGACCCACTGCTGGCAGCGGCCGAGGTGCGGCAGGCCCGGCGGCTGGGCGCCTTGGCCGTCATGATCCCCGGCACTGCCGGCGACCTGCCGTTGCACCACCCGTCGCTCATGCCCTTCTTCGAGGCGGCAGCCGAGGAAGCACTGCCCGTCGCGGTCCATGTGGCCTGGTCCAGCCCCTCCCTGGACCGGCTGGCAACGGAGTTGTACTACTCCACGCTCGTGCCCTTCAGCTTCTCCCTCCTGACGGGCTTCGTCTCGATCCTCGGCTCGGGGCTGCTGGACCGGTTCCCGGACCTGCGGGTTGCCTTCCTCGAGGGCGGCTGCCAGTGGGTCCACTTCCTCCAGGACCGCATGGACCACCGCTTCGCTTTCATCCGAAAAATGCAGGCCGCGGGCCTTCCCGTGCCTCTCAACGGCGCCCAGGAACGTGCCGTAGACTACCTGCGCAAGGGGAACGTCTACGTCTCCATCGAGGTGGAGGACCAGCTCCTTCCCCAGGTCGTCGACCTGATGGGGGCCTCGCAGCTCCTGTTCGGTTCCGACATGCCCCACGCGGATAGAGAGCCCCACGCGGCGGCGACGCTGCGGGCACGGGAAGACCTCACTCCGGCCCAGGCAGAGATGGTGTTGGATGGCAATCCTCGACGATTCTATGGGCTATGAGAGCTCTGTGGCTGTCATGCTGACGCAGGAAGCATCTGGCGGGGGGGGCCGCGCCGACAGAACCCTAGTTCCTCGGGGTGACAGAGAACCGCTTTGTCACCGTGTTAACGACAAGGTTACCTAACGATCCAGGAGCGAATCCGTTGGAACTGGACGTGACGTTTCCTCAGGTGGAGATCGGGAGCGATCCCGGCGCGATCCGGGCGTACGCGCAGGCTGTGGAAGCGCTGGGATTCACCCGCCTCGTGGCTCTGGATCACGTGTTGGGCGCCGATACCAGGAACCGTCCGGACTGGACAGGGCCCTATACCAGCAAAGACATGGTCCACGAGCCCCTGGTCCTCCTGAGTTACCTGGCCGCGGTCACGACCCGGCTGCAACTCGTCACAGCGATCCTGATCCTGCCGCAACGTCAGACCGCCCTGGTCGCCAAGCAGGCGGCGGAGATCGATGTCCTGAGCGGCGGCCGCCTCACCCTGGGCGTCGGCCTCGGCTGGAATCTCGTGGAGTTCGAGGCGTTGGGGGAGAACTTTCACAACCGTGGCCGCCGCATGGAGGAACAGATTGAGGTCCTGCGGGCGCTCTGGACCCAGGAGGCCGTTACCTTTCACGGGCGCTGGCATCACATCTCCGGGGCCGGGATCAATCCACTGCCGGTGCAGCGCCCCATCCCCATCTGGTTCGGCGCGCAGACCGACGTCGCCTTCCAGCGGGCCGCCCGCCTCGGCGACGGCCTGATCCTGCTGAGGGCACCCCGCCAGGAGTGGGCCGCCCTCGCCGAGCGCCTCCGGGGCTACGCCCGCGCTGCGGGCAGGGAGGCTTCGTCCCTGGGCCTGGAGATCACGGTAAACCTGGCGGACACGCCCCAGGACCAGTGGGCCACCGCTTGGACGCACTGGCAGGCGGCCGGCGGCACCCACCTGCGGGTTGGCACCGTCGGTTGCGGCTTCACCAGCGTCGATCAGCACATCGAAGCCCTGCGCCACTTTAGAGAGGCGCTTTCCTAAATGCTCCGCCACCTCTGATGTGTGTCGCGTCATGCGTGATGCGCCATGCGTGATGTCTGATAGGGGTCGGGGGAGCTAACGGCTGACAGCTAGATTTCAACTGACGGCGATGCCCTTGCGCCTCACGGTCCATGGCGGCAACCGGGAGATCGGCGGGAACAAGATCCTCGTCGAGCATGAGGGCGGGGGCATCTTCCTGGACTTCGGTAAGAGCTATGGCATCGAGAGCCAGTACTACGAGATCCCCTGGAACCCGCCCTTCGGCATCCCCGGCCTGCTGAACATCGGCGCCCTCCCCGATATCCCCGGCCTCTACCGGCATGATCCCCGCCCCCACCGGTACGCGGTGGCCATCAGCCATCCCCACCTGGACCACGTTGGCTATGCCTTTGCCCTGGCCCCGGGAACCCCGGTCATCGCAGGAGTGGACACCAAGAACCTGGTCGACATCCGGCTCGAGACCACCAAGGCTAGCTGGGATGCCGACGTCAGTCACCTGCAATGGCGGACCGCCCGAACCGGCGACGTCGTGGATCTTCCCGACGCCGGGATGCGCGTTATCCCGGTCCATGTGGACCACTCGGTCCCCGCGTCCTACGGCTTCATCGTGGAGGTTGCCGGCAAGCGGATCGGCTACACGGGCGACATCCGCATGCACGGCGCCCGCCCCGACCTGACCCATGACTTCCTGGAAGTGCTCAAGGGCAAGCCGCTGGACGTCCTGCTCTGCGAGGGCACTTACCTCCGGCCCGATGGTGAGGATCCGGACGCCCAGTTTCTGGAGGAGATGGCCCGCATCTTCCGCATGCGCATGGGTCAGGACGCGCCCCGGGCGGTTCAGGTGCCCTGTACTGATGAGAAGGGGGTTCGTGACGCCCTGGAATCGGCCATGAAGGAGTCCCGGGGGTTAGTGCTCATCGAGGTCTCGCCGCTGGACATCGACCGCATGCGATCGGTCTGGCAGGCTGCGGTCTCCGCCCGGCGACGCGCGGTGCTGCCTAGCCGCCAGGCGTATCTTCTGCAACAAGCAGCCGCGAGGACCAACATCGGGCAACTGCCGCCTCTGTTTGGCTCGATGCTGCTGCTGTCTCAGCGCCGGCTCGACAGGCGCAAACGCGCCAGCGGCGCCCCGGAAGACACGGAAGCCTTTATCGAAGGACGGGAGAAGTGGGAACAGCAGCTGTGTCAGGACTGGCAGGACAACGGCGGTGAGGTCTGCTGGGGACTCGAGGGACGGGCGGAGCTCCGCAACAGTCCAGAGCGGTACGTCATCTGCTCACCCCAATGCGGCCCCATCCTGCCGGAACTGGCCTATCGCGCCGCACCCTGTCCGCTGACCTTCATTCTCTCCAAGAGCGAGCCTTTCACCGAGGAAATGCTTCTCTCCTTCGACCGCCTGCTCCATTGGCTGCGGTTCTTCGGCTGCTCGCAGTACGAGGTCATCCACGTCTCGGGCCACGCTCCGCCGGAAGACCTGCGCAAAGTGATCGAGACGGCCAATCCCGGCGTCCTCGTCCCGGTCCACACCCGTTTCCCGGAGCTCATGGCGAGGTGGCACGATGAGGTGCGCGTGCCCGCCCGAGACGGGGTCGTGGACTTGCGCTAGTAGTCAGGTGGGCGGCCTGCCGCAAGATGCCCGGCATAACACCA
>CAZPYZ010000405.1:0-4610 GCA_964590215.1 uncultured Dehalococcoidia bacterium
CGCCTCCAGAATAGGTACGGGCCGTTTCTGGAAGACGTGGAGATAGCGGACCTTCCGATGCCGGAGCCTAAGCCCGAGGATCTCTTCGATTGATCTACTTCCTGGATACCAACGTTGTCATCGCTGTTCTCAACAACCGGCCGCCGGCGGTACGCCACCGGTTCGACCGGGCCCTGGCACTGGGTGCTTCCATGCAGGTCCCATCCGTGGCGCTGTTCGAGCTGTGGTACGGGGTTGCGCGCAGCCATCAACGCCCGGAAAGTATCGAACGACTGCGCCTCTTCCTGTCGGGCGACGTCACCGTCGTCCCGTTCGAAGGAGAAGACGCCGAGACCGCCGGTGAGCTGCGGGCGAGGCTCGAGGCGGCGGGGTCTCCTATTGGTTCGTATGACCTGCTCATCGCCGCCCAAGCCCTGCGAGCGGGCGCTACCCTTGTGACCGCGAATGTTTCCGAGTTCTCCCGCGTCCCGGGCCTTATGTGGGAGAACTGGACCGCCGAGGCCTGAAACCTACCGCCATTCGTCGATGCACACGGCCTGCCGCCGATCGGCGCCCATGATCCGCCAGTACCCATTGGTCTCACCGCCGACGACCACTACGTTGATCTCGTCCCTGGTGAACATCGGTACCATCTCCTCCGGCGCGGCCTTGAGCTTGGACGCGTAGGGCTCCTCCCCGAAGGTCGCGCGCGGCAGCTTGTAGTTTTGGATCAGCTGGTAGTCCCAGTACTCCCCTGCCGGCATACAGGCGTTCTCGTAGACCCAGTCGATGACGGCCGCTTTCGTCTTCAGCCCTGCGATGTCGATGATGAGCCGGGCCACGATGGGGTCCAGCAGCAGCGTCGCGGCTCCATTGGGGTCGAGCCCCCGCAGCAGGTTCCGGAAGTGTTCGCGCCAATATTCTCTGCGGAAGCCAAACATGAAGGCCGTGGAGCGGCAAGACCCGAACACCGTGAGCACGTTGTCTTCCGGCCGGAAGCCGTACTGGACGTGCAGGGGTTCCCAGGGGCTCCTCTCCTCGTTCTCCGGGAAGGTGGGGCTGGCGTACGCGTAGGCGTTGCCCATGGACCCCATGTAGGTGTGGCCGGGGACCGATCCCCCCTGCAGGTTCTGGGACAGCAGCCCGTAGGCCCGGCCGATGGTCGCATTCGCGTGGTTGTAGGGACCCAGGGCGCCGATGCCCGCATTCATGCCCAGCTCGTGGCGGATGGGGCCGTTGACCACGGCCATGGAGGCCATGGAGCTGGTGCTGCTGCCCCGGGCGCTCACGCACGAAGCCGCCAGCGCAAGGATCACCGGGAAGTACTCCGGTCGGGCTCCCGCCATAACCGCGTTGACCGCGACCTTCTCCACCGTGTATTCCCACGCCTCCCGGAAGTGGGTCGGCGACAGGTGCCCCACGATCTCCTCGGGCTTGCGGCTGGTGTGTTTCAGCATCTTCGCTACCCGCTCTTCCGTTGGCAGGACGATGGGGAGCTTATCCGTCCAGTCGCTCTCCAGGAAGAGCTTCTGCAGCTCTTCCTCAGTCGCCGGGTCGCAGAGGCGCGGCGTGGACCGCTCGAAGGTCAACCCCTTCAAGTCCTCTGGAGTTAGGACCTCAGTTAGCCCTTCGATCACCTCCCGCATCACCGGCCGGCCGGTGACCGGGTCATTGCCCTCGATATCGGCCCGCATTTGCTCCGCCGTCTTGCCCATCACCGGATGCGGCACGTAGACCTGTCGCATCCGCGGGGCGCCGTTGACCCGCACCACGGATTGGGTCACGGCTTTGAACACTTGCGTATGGATCGCGACGGTGGGCACCTGGTACTTGAGGTCGATGGACATCCCGTGCACGGCGACCGCCGGCGCACAGGTGCTTCAGTGGCCGACCCCAATGATGGCCGCGTCGCCCTTCGCCTTCACCTCCTCCCATGTGGCCGGGTCGTCTTGCGTGTAGACGCTGTTGATGGGCTTGTAGACGGTCTTCACCCCCGGCATATGGTCGGCGAACCACCCCTGAACCTGTTTCAGGAAGATGTCCGAATCGTCGAAACGGCAGTCCACCAGGTAGACGGTCTTGCCGTCCAGGCTCTCCAAGCGCGGCGCCAAGGGCTTGCCGGTCACCTTGGGCGGGTATCCCATGGGATTGTGGACAGTGATTTTCTCGGGCACCGTTGCGCCTCCTCTACTATGGGCGGTGTGCGGCGCCACTATACCACTATTGACCGGAGGTGCTGCCCAAGCAGAAGACAGAGGGGGAAGGCAGAACGCGAAGGCGAAGGCGCAAACCAGAGGGAGGTGACCAGCCGACCGGCTAGTCGGATGGGAATGCCTTCTTGTGGCCCGCTCTTGAGACGAGACCCCGAATAACGGGTGTATCAGTAGCCCTGACTGGTCTACGCTGGGCCAGGAGGCTCACCCGCAGGTCTTTCCAATGTGGGGGACGGTTCTTCTCCAGACGTCCCTCAAACAACAAGCATGGTCCGACCGCCTCCTGAAACGTGGGCACAGCTGGCGTGGTACCCTCCTGGAGGGTCGGATCGAAGACCCGTACCTGCCGGACGGGACGCCCGGCGAAGTGGGTCTTACGTTCAATGTAGCGCAGCTGGCTGAGGCGGTCGGGCGCTACGTGGAAGCGAGAGACCAGTTCACTGCTGATCTCGGCTGAGAGCGGTCTTGGTCTGGCTGGCCCGGGAAAGATGGAAAACATCATGGTCAATCATGACGTGCTGCCCATTCGCAGCGGATCAGCCGTCTGGCCGATAAATCTGTCGGCCAGCGGGAGGACGTTGTGGTAGGCTACCTCGTGGCTACAGGATAGGGGCTACCGACCCGGACTGGATCTGTCATTGCCAGCCCGCCGACCGGCGTTCACCTCCTTACCAACGATCCTGCGGGCGTGGCAATCTGAGGTGGGGGCGGACTCCGCCAACGGAACTGCTTAGCTCGCGTTTGAACGACAGGCGCGCCAAACTCGTGAAACGAAACCACACGATAAGGTGAACAACATGACATCCGAACCAGAATCGCACCGACTCGAGATCGCCACCTTGGGTGGCGGCTGTTTTTGGTGCCTCGAGGCCGTCTTCCTCGAGTTGCGAGGTGTCCGGCAGGCCGTCTCAGGTTATGCCGGGGGCCACACGTTGGACCCCTCCTATGAGCAAGTGTGCTCCGGGGCCACCGGCCATGCTGAAGTCGTACAGGTCACCTTCGACCCGGAGGTCATCTCCTATCGAGACGTGTTGGACGTCTTCTTCACCATTCACGACCCCACTACCCTGAACCGCCAGGGTCATGACATCGGTACGCAGTACCGGTCCATCATTTTCTACCACTCGCGGGAGCAGCGTGCCTCCGCCGAACAGACGATCCGGGACCTGGACACGTCTCGGGTCTGGGACGGCCCCATCGTGACGCAACTGGAGCCGTTCACCATCTTCTATCCTGCGGAGGAGTATCACCGGGACTATTTCCGCCGAAACCCTCTACAGCCCTATTGTCAGATCGTCATCGCCCCGAAAATCGCCAAGGCCCGCAGCCACTTTCTCGAGAAGCTCAAGGCCTGAGAAAATCTCCTATTTCCGTACTTCCTCATTCCCTAACTTCCCTAGTTCCTCACTTCCTGACTTCCTTCGAAGGAGTCCATCATGCCGCTGAAGGAAAGCGCCATCATCGAACTGGTGTCCCAGTCCTGCCGCATGCTCGGCCTGCTGGACATCACCCACGCCGCCCTCGGCCACGTCAGCCACCGCATCGAGGGACGGGACGCGATGTACATCAAAGGAAAAGGGCCCGGCGAGGTCGGCCTGCGGTATACCAGCAATGAGGACGTTCTGGTGGTGGACTTCAACGCCGACAAGCTGGAGGGGCCGGACTACCTCCAGCCCCCCAGTGAGAGCTTCCTCCATATCTGGATGTACAAGACCCGCCCGGAGGTGCAGAGCGTCGTCCACATGCACCCGAAGAAGGCCGTCCTCCTCACCATCTGCCAGAAGCCCGTCATTCCCATCTACAACGCCTTTGGCTTCGGTGCGCGCCTGGCCGTTGAGGGGATCCCGACCTATCCCCGCAGCTGCACCATCTCCAACGATGAGTTGGGACAGGAGTTCGCCAGGGCGATGGGGGACAAGCAGGTCTGTCTCATGAAAGGGCATGGCATGACGGGTGTGGGAGGCAGCGTCATCGACAGCACCCTCAACACGCTGGCCCTTGTCGAGCTGACAGAGATGATGTATGACGCCTACCTTTTGGGCGATCCCACACCGATCCTGCCGGAGGAGATAGAAGCTATCCGCAGCCGCCGGTCCGACACCACGCCACGCGCCCGGGGCAGTGCGGGCGGAGACGCAGGAAGAATGGCGGCCTGGCGATATTACGCCTCCCTCGCAGAAGAGCGGGCTATCCGGGCAGGCCTGGCTCGCCCTCGCCTCAACGAGGTGGGGCCACGAAGGTAGCCGTGGCGGGGTGACCAGGTGTTTTCCAGAGGGGCCCGGCCTGGTAACCTCGTGGTGGCGGGACGTGTGAGGAGTCACTCGGGCCCTGCTCTAGGAGTGGGGCCAAGCCGCACTCAGTCGAGGGAGGCGGGGCAAACTGCCGCTGCGTGAACCTGGGGTCTGGGGCGCAGCCCCA
>CAZPYZ010000406.1:0-4597 GCA_964590215.1 uncultured Dehalococcoidia bacterium
TCTTCGTCTCCTCCTGCTGCTGCCTACCAGATACGACCCCAGCGATCCCCACGCGCCGAACGAGGAGATTGAGCCGGACAAGATGGTGGAGGTCCAGCGGCGCATTGCGGACCGCTATGGGGGCCTGACCATTCTCCAGCCGTACCAACCGCCCTTCGTTGAGGGCTGGTGGCATGCGGAGGGGATCCTCCGACCACCCGAGTCCAACCGGCTGGTGGACGTGGTAACAAGACCGTTGGCCACCCGAGAGGAGCGTCACGCTGAAATGGACTGGATACTGACCCAGCTCTACCCCCCGGTCAAGAGCCTGCTCCGGCAACAGGAGCTTTTCCTCCTGGTTCAAGAGCTCGAGAGGGTCCTCGAGGATTAAGGGGACAGCTGCCCCAACGACGAAGACCGAGACCCTGAGCGGCAGCGTTGCCCGCAACGGCCAGGCCAACCACACCATCACCGTCGCAGCGGCGGGGCCCATCACGGCCAGCCTCACCTCGACCGCCACCGCGGACCCTTCGTGCCTCAGAGCAGGCTCTCGACCTCTACCGGTTCCAGGGAACCACCCAGCTGGCCGCCGCCACCACCAGCGCCAAGCATGTCCTGAGGCCCTCGAAGGACCCGAGGCCCTGAACTTCAGCGCGACGGCGGCGGGGAGCTACACCCTCAGGGTCGTGGCCCTTCGACAGGCTCAGGGTGAGCGGAGGAGGGTCGCCGCAGCCGTTCCCGGCCCCCTATACGATCATGGTGACGCACCCGTGAGCGAGCGGTTAGCCGTTAGCGGTTAGCACCTGGGCGGCCCCGTGGGGCCGCCCAGGCCGTTGTCTGCCGGATGGTCCGAGATACGCCGTGAGATAATCGGGTTTACAGGAGGTGGCCCAGGATGGAGATGCAAGAACGCCGAGCCGACCTGGAGCGGTTCAGGAAAGACACGCAGTACTTCGAAGCCCACCGCGAAGAGCTCGTCAAACGGTACCCCGACCAGTGGGTGAGCATTTTCGATGAGCAGGTCGTAGCTGCCTCCGCCGATTTGGAGGAGGTGCTGGCGCAGAAGAGAGCCAAAGGGGTGCCCCCCGGAAAGGGGTTGGTGGAGTACGTCACCGCGAAGGATGAGGTCCTGATACTCTCGTTATGATCCGGGGGTACTTTGCGACTGCCGGCACCAGACGGCGTCCCTTTGTTGACGCCGTCTTTTACTTCCCTGCCGTCAACGCCACGCTCGAGCTTCGCCTGTTGGTCGATAGCGGCGCCGACCGCACCATCTGTGGTACCGCCCATGCCCACCTGCTGCACACCGACCTCGGGATCGATCTGACCGCGTTACCACGAGGGCAGCCCAGCACGGGAGTCGGCGGTCAGACGGCAACCCGCATTATAGAGGCCGTGCTGACCCTCGACACCCTTGCCCTTCCCCTCACCCTCACCATCTTGGACTCACCAACGGCCCCCGGCACCCTCCCGGTCCCATCACTCTTGGGCCGAGACATCATCTCTCACTTCGCGCTCTTCCTGGAGGAACGGACCAATCGGGTGCTGCTGCTGGAGCCGAACGAGGCAGACGCTCTCAACCTCGCCTAAAGATCCAGTATTCCGTTGTTAACCCCACGTCCAGTGCAGATGCCAAAGGCCTGCTCCTGCGGCACTGGAACAGGAAGTACGCCCGCCGGCGCATGCCCGGAGTCGTCGACCAGGACGTTGAGTGCTACCCGCTTTAAGCTCAGCACCCCGGTCAACGGTAGCTGCACCGCCTTCAACGGCAGCTCCTTCGCTTCCCCCCGTCTCCAGCCTGGTGGGGCTGATGTTCTCGGCCAGCCCGTCGCTGACCCCGGCGCAGGCCGTGGACATCCTCCGGAACACCTCTGCGGACCTGGGCCCGGCGGGCTGGGACGACCAGGTCGGCTGCGGGCGCATCGATGCCCTGGCGGCGCTGCGGATGGCCACCGGCGCCGCCACCGCCACCCGGAGCTGCACCCCGCTCGCCGTCGCAACTCCGACGCCCACCGCGACGCTGGCGCCTGCGGCCGCGACGCGTACGCCCACGGCGACCCCGGTGCTCCAGCAGCAGAGCGCGACGGCGGCGGCGGCGAGTAAGACGGAGACCCTGCCCGGCAGCGTTGCCCGCAACGGCCAGGCCAACCACACTTTAGCCGTTGCGTTTGGCCATTAGCTCCTAGCGCCGGCGGCAGGGCTATCACCAGTAGCCTCGACCTTCGGGTTTGGACTTTGGACCCTTCGGCGGAGTTTATCCTCAGCCCTTCGGCGGAGCCTGTCCTGAGCGGAGCCGAAGGGCTCAGGGGCAGGCTGGTGGATTTGGACGGACCTCTACCTGTTCCAGGGCACCACCCAGAGGGCAGCCGCCACCACCAGCGCCAAGCTTGTCCTGAGGCCCTCGAAGGGCCCTAGCCTGCAATTCTTCTACGTCGCGGCTCCCGGGCGCATCGTCGCGGGCCTCAACTGGGAGGGCAGCGCCGATCTCGACCTCTACCTCCTGAATCCACAGGGCCAGCAGGTCGCGTCGGCGACGGGCAAGGCCCGCCCCCAGGCCCTGAGCTACAATGCCCTGTCTGCGGGGACGTACACGCTGAAGGTTGTCGCGGTGTCGAAGTCCGCGGGCTATTCCGCCGCGGTGGTGCACCGATAGGGAGGTACGAGGTATGAGGTTCGAGAAACGAGAAACGAGAGGTGAGACCAGCCGTAGCGCGGGGGCTTGTCCGGTTTGTCCCCCGCGGGGAGGTTAGCCGTTAGCCGTTAGCGCATAGCACTTAGGACGTTGGGCTTTGGACCTTGGACTTTGGACTCGGAGGAGCGTCATGAGTCATCACTACAGAGGACTGTCATTGGAACACAGGGGGCCGCTGAAGGAGCGCGAGGCCGCAGGGGACTACCTCGTGGGGCTGCGGGTGGCCGCCGGGGCTATCCCCTTGGGTGTGATAGCAGCGCTGCTGCTGGTGGGATGAGGGGGCGCACGCCGTCATGGCCGCCGGATACTGAGCCTGCAACCCGCCCCTTCCGACAACGACACTGCCCGTGTACGTCCTCTCACGCCGTCTTGCCTCCCAACTCCCGCCACAAGAACTCGAAGGCTCTATCCTGGGACAGCTCCGTGGCGGTGCGCCGCTCAGGGGGGACTTCTGCATCGGGCGCGATCTGGGCAAAGCTGTGTCCCATCCCGCTGTACCAGTGCACCTCGTAGTCGATGCCGTAGCGGTCCAGGGCCCGGGTGAAGGCCTCAACCTCTGCCTTCGGCGTCGACTCGTCCTCGGTCCCGTAATGACACTGCAGCCGGCACGCGATGGTCTCCAGCTCCCTGGGGTCGGGGAACAGGCTTTGATGGTAAACGACCGCGGCCTGGAACTTGCGGGTACGCGCTACTGCCAATAACGCCAGCCCACCGCCCAAACAGAAGCCCATGATCCCCACCCTGCCATCCGATGGGACCCAGGGCAGGCTGCGCAGGAAGTCCGCTCCCGCCGCAATCTCCTCCACAGCCCGGCTCACATCCAGGGAATTCTTGGCCAGAAGGGCCTCGGTCCGGCCGTGAGGCAGCTGACCGTCCATGAAGTCTGGCGAGAGGGCCACAAACCCTGCCCGGGCATAGACCCGCGTGATCTCTCGCTGGGTCCAGCTCAATCCGTGCATCCCTGAAAGCAGCACCACGCCGGGGTGCGGACCGCTGGCCACCGGACGGGCCACGTAACCATTCACATACTCCCCATTGGCCGTCTCATATCCCGCGTGAAGGGAAACGATAAGGGACTCGCCGCCCATAAAAGCACCTCCAGCGCCAGATACATTCGTCAAACATTTCCCATACCAGCTAATTCATTGCCACGCCTCTCCGCCACTTCTCGGATCTTCGCTGCCAGCCCGGGATGGAACGCCTCCAGGTACCTCCAACTGTCGATGCTCAGACGGTAGGCCGTAACCTCGTCCAGGGCCGTTACCGTGGCGCTGCGCGGTTCCTCGTTGACCAGGGCCATCTCCCCGATGACGTCTCCGGCCGACAGCTCGGCGAGCTTGACTGGAGGGAAGGGGGATCCTGGCGCCAAGAGAGCCTTCGTAACTTCCACTGTGCCCTCGGCGATGAAGTACATGCTATCTCCGGGCTCACCTTGAAGCATGATGTGGGCGCCCGCCGGGAACACCACGGGCTCGGGGTCTAAGAGGGCAGTGATGTGGTGTAGCGTGTCGACGGGGACATCCTCCGGCGCAAACCGCTGCACCAGCTGTTCTTTGGAGTATGGAGGAAGCAGTTCACCCATAACATCTCCTGCGGGACGGCGCCCAGCTCCACCGCTTATCTTGCCATAGCTGGAAGTGGCGCTCCAGGCTATTCCTCAGGTAGAGTGTCCTCATTCCTGTCAGGAGGAGAGCAATGGGTGCCGGAATTCATGGGGTGAACCACGTGGCGTCCTATGCAAGGAACATGGATGAGACCGTGCGGTTCTACGAATCGATGCTTGACGTAAAGATAAAGCGGATCGCTAATGATTCACCGGGGCACAAGCACTACTCCCTGGATCTGGGTGGCGAGGGGACCCTGGACTTCTTCGAGGCGAAGGCCGGGACCGAGGCCGCCGATCGGGATGCCCTGGGGGGGCTGAAC
>CAZPYZ010000407.1:0-4590 GCA_964590215.1 uncultured Dehalococcoidia bacterium
CTCGCCGGGCGAGGAGACCTCGCCCCTACGGTCGTTTGTAGGGGCCGGGTCGCCCTCACCCTGACCCTCTCCAGAAGGGAGAGGGGATTGCGAGGAGGGGCCCAGGTCCTCGGGGAGGAAACGGTCGAGAGAAAGCCCGTACTTCAGCGGATCGATGTGGGAGAGGCCAATGAGGTAGCCGGTGAGCATGGCGACGGAGGACCCCCGCCCGCGACCGGGGAGGCAGTCCTCCAGGGGGGTATGGGGCGGGCAGAGTCCCAGGTCCCGCATAACCTCCCGTGCCATCTCGATGACGTCATGGTAGATGAGGAGGAAGCCGGCGAGGCCGTGCTTTTTGATGAGACGCAGCTCCTCCCGCAGGCGCTGATGGACACTCGGGGGGACGTCCTGGTCATTCTTACGAACATGCCCCACCCCGCGTTGTGGGCCCGCCCACCCGCCCTCGGTTGCACCGCGACTGGCGGCCTCCCCCCCAGACGGCGTCCTGAGCTTGTCGAAGGAAGCTGCGGCGGGTGGAGTTGCATCAGACGCTGCCTCAGCATGACATTCAGCCCGCCCGCCCAGAAACGCAAAGCCGTTCCCATACCGCCTCCTGGCCGCCTCATAACAGAGGTGCTCCAGGTACGAGTCCGGGGTATGCCCCTGGGGAACGGGGTAATCCGGGAACCGGTAGTCCAGGTCTCGGGTGAGATCGAAGCTGCACCGCTCTGCCACGGCCAGGGTAGTGGCGACCGCCTCAGGGCACTCGGCGAACAGCTCGGCCATGGCCGCGGGAGACTTGAGGAAGAACTCCGAGTTGGGCCGCCGCTCCCGGTGCGTCTCCTCCAACGTCTTGCAGGCCTTGATCGCGACCAGCGCGTCCTGCAGACGGTGCCGGCTCCTGACATGGTAGTGGGCGTTGTTGGTGGCCACCACAGGCACTCCCAGCCTCTTGCCCAGGGCGATCAGGCCCCGGATGCGGTCGTCGTCACCGTAAACGAGGTTGTGCTGAAGCTCCAGATAGAAGTTCTCAGGGCCGAACCAGTCCAGATACGTTCTGGCGGCGGCCTCGGCCTCCTTCGTCTGGCCGGCCGCAATGAGGGAGGGAACCTCCCCCTGGCGGCAGCCGGAGAGGGCGATGAGGCCCTCCGCATGAGCCGCCAGCAAGGCGGGGTCGAGGACGGGATGGCGGCGCCTCTCCTGGTCATGCTCGGCCTGCGGCCGCTCTGCAGGGATAGAGGAAGCCGCCTCAGTTCGTAGTGCGGGCTTTAGCCCGCCGCCCGCCCCGAAGGCTGAAGCGCTCACTATGGACTGCTGGCAGTCTGCTCGCTCAGCATGCCGTGCAGGAAGGCGGCCGTAGGAAAGCAGGCGGCAGAGGTTGGAATAGCCCTTTGGAGTAGTTGCCAGGAGGGTGAGGTGCACGACCGGATCGCCGGTGGGCCCGCCCGCCCCCTGCGGGGGACAAGCCCCCGCGCTACGTTGTTGCCCCGCCAGGGTGACCTGTTGCCTCCCCAGGGTTACCTCCGCCCCGGTGATGGCCTTCAGGCCCAACGCCTTGGCGGTCTGCGCGAACTCCATGGCCCCACACAGGTTGTCGTGGTCTGTCAGGGCGAGGGCGCGGTAACCCAGTCGCGACGCCCGGAGGGCCAGCTCGTCGATGGACGATGCCCCCTCCTGGAAGGAGTAGTGGGAGTGGCAGTGCAGCTCGGCGTACAAGACGTTATATTTTTTGTAGGATTTGTATAACGAAAGGCCTGGGATGATGCAGACGGTGACGGTTTCCAAAAAAGGATGGGTTGTCATTCCCGCCGACATCCGCAAGTACTTGAAAATCAAACCCGGCGATAAGCTGCAGGTCATTGTTTACGGCGGCCATGTCTCGTTCGCGCCCGTCATGGACCCTATGGAGGCGATTGAAAAGGGGATGGGCTTCATCAAGGGCGGGCCTTCGCTGACCAAGGCGCTGGAGGAGGATCGACGGGAAGAACGCGAACGAGAGGAGCGGAAGATAAGGCAGTGGGGCCCATTGCCTGGGGAGAAGTAAACCTATGGCGCGCTTCGCGCTGGATTCCTGGTCCCTGGTCAGTTTTTTCCGGCACGAACCAGCGGCTCCTCGAGTACGCGAATTCCTGGAAGCTGCAAGAAGAGGCGAGCATGAGCTGTACATCACAGTCGTGAACCTTGGCGAGGTCTCGTACACCATCGAGTCACGCCAGGGCCTTGAGGTGGCCAAGGATGCTCTTCTTCTTGTCGACTCATACGCCGTCCGGACCTTCGACATCGACCGGTTGTTCGCCCTGGAGGCCGCCAAGCTGAAGGCCACGAGGGGCCTCGGGTACGCCGATTGTTTTGCCGCCGCGCTGGCGCAGCGCCTCGAGGCGACGGTCCTCACAGGAGACCGGGACTTCCAGCGGGTGGAGGATCTGGTCCCCATCGAGTGGCTCATTTAATCAGTAACGCTGCTGCCACCAGGTGTTATCCTCCAGGTCTTGAAAGACGGTGACGACGGCGCCGTCCTCTAGCAGCAGCGCGTAGTAGAGCCGGCTGACCGGCCGGTCCCGCCACCACTCGTCGTCGATGCGCCAGCGAGACTGGATAGCCGCGACCTGGCGAGGGTGGGGAGGACTGCCTACTGCCAACTGCCTGCTGCCGGCTGGGGTGGAGTCTGCCTGAAGACCAACCGCTAAGGGCGCGCCCGCGCCATCACACTCCACCAGCACTGGAGTGGGAACGTTTACAGGGACAATTCGATGAGCACCCTGCGGCGCTCGGGGATCCTTGACCATGGCTCGGCGTCTCGATACTGGTAGATGGGCGGGCGGACCCCCAAACGGGCCTCCAACTGGCGGAGGGTCTCTCGCAACTGGTCCTGGCGGCGCACATCGGTCCAGAGGCTGGTCTGACGGCCCGCCTCGCCGGTGACGCCATGGAGGGTGATGGAGAGGTCCTCCACCGGTCCCGACGGGGGATAGAGGGAGATGGCGTGTTTGATCATCCGCAGCGCAGTCTGGGCGCTGCCGGCGGCCTCCTTGAAGGCGACCTTGCGCTCCCAGGTGGGCCTCCTGGAAACCCTGGCTCGGAGCAGGGCCAACCGGGCGTAACGTCCCCATAGTTCCGGCTTTCCATAGAGCTGGACCAGCAGGTTCTCCACCGCCAGGTAGATGGTCTCCAGGCTCACCGTGGCGACGGGGAAGTCCACCCGCCCTTCGAAGCTCAGCTCCTGCTGGCGGGGAAAGATCGGGCGGTTGTCGATACCCCGCGCCATCTCCCAGAGGGAACGGCCCCCGGGCCCGAACTGTGTCTCCATCGGGCCAAGCTTCTGGCGGGCTATGTCTCCCAGAGCCGTCAGTCCAAGGCGTTTGAGCCGGGCCACTGTCTCCCAGGGCACGGGAAGGACCTCCACGGGATAGGGCGCCAGAAATTCGATCAGGGTGGGGGGAGCCTTCAGGATCTGCCCGGGTTGTGCGGCGCTGGCCGCCACCGTCGCGGGGAACCGGCCGGGCCCGATGCCGAAGCGTGGCTCCAGGCGGGGCGATACGACCTCCTGCAGCGCCTGCAGGAGCTTCGTCATCCCGCCGTACAGCTCCGCCAACCCGTCCAGCCCCACATACGCGCACCCCAGTTCCGCTCGCCCTGAGCCGAGAGCTTGCCCTGAGCCCCGTCGAAGGGAAGGGTTTTCCTCCACCAGTGGACTGACCGCTTCCAGGGCATCCAGCACCTCGTCGAAGCGTCGCCGGTAGGCAGGAAGGTCCGCCTCTCGTTGGAGGGCGAGGGGATGCCGGGCCAGCGCCTCGGAGAGCGGGGTACCGGCAGGTACGTCCGTGATAGCGGGGGAGGTACCGGCGACGGCCGGCGTCTTCCCCTCCCGGCTGATCAGCAGCACCTCTCGTCCCGCCAGGTGAGGCATGGCCTCAGCCTCAACCTGGAAGGAGAAGTGCTTGATGAGGACGCAGGCGATGAGCATAGTGTCTAAGGCAGGTGAATCGGAAAGCCCGGACCGGGGCTCTGCCCCCAGGCCTCCAAGTTCGTGACCATCTGACCGTACGAAGGGGACCTCCACTTAGGGCAACCATGCAGCCGGGACCGATCTTCGGTCCGGCCGCTCTTCACATCGCCCCCAGCCGTTGTGCGGGTACGACCAACGCGGGTCACAGCTTGCCGGCCCGATGCAACGTAAACAGAATTGGGCGTTATCACGGCGGCAAGCTGTTAGAACACACCGGTGACCATGGCGTCGTCGGGGTTGTCGGGGGAGAAGAAGAGGACGGCGGCGGTCCGGCCGTCTATGAGTTCGGCGGAGGGGATCGCTCGGGAGACGGGGACCGCGGTGAGGAAGGTGGCGATGGAGCCGTCGAGTTGGACGGTGGCCTTGTAGGTGGGGTTGTCGAAGGATTTGAGGGTGCCTTTGCGGATCATGGTGGGCTCCTTTGATGGCGGGGGGTGGCTATGGTGTTGCCAGCGTGAGGCGTTGGATGAACTTCCCGGGTTCGTAGGTCCACCGGATGCCGAGGACGCGGCGCTTAATGGCGTTCAGGCCCAGCTGGGGGATGGTGAGGTCCACGACGTCGTAGAGCTCCTCGACGATGCCCTCGATGCGCAGCCAGTGCACGG
>CAZPYZ010000408.1:0-4588 GCA_964590215.1 uncultured Dehalococcoidia bacterium
CAACAACCGGCCCCGCTAGGGAGGCGATGATTCGCTTTTGCTTAGCCGTTGGCATAGGGCAGACCTGTCATTCCCATGAAAATGGCCTTTGCCCCCACCCCAGGTTGGTGGGCCCACCCACCCGCCCTCGGATGCTCGGCGGCTGTTCTCACCTCATGCCTGCCCCAACAGGTGGCGGTACACCGCGTAGGTCTGCGCTGCGACAGCGCGCTGGGTGTACTGGCAAAGGACTCTCGCTCGCCCAGCGACACCGAGGTCTTGCCTCAGGTCGGGCGCGTGCATGAGGCGCTGGAGCTGCGCCTGCAGGCGGTCGGGGTCACCCTCGGGAACGATGAGGCCCGCGTCGCCTAGAACGTGAGGGATCTCGCCTGAGTCCGAGCCCAGCACAGGAACCCCGGAGGCCATGGCCTCGATGAGGGAGCGGCCGAACTGCTCCTTCCACTGGCTGCGCCCGTGCCGCCAGGTCAGCGATGGATTCACGAGCACATCGAACTGCCGCAGCTGTGCCGCGACTTCTCCGGAAGGGACGTTGCCCAGGAAACGGACCCGGTCCGCTATGCCCAGGACAGCGGCCTCGGTCACTAGCCGTTCGTGAAGGGGCCCGTCCCCGAGGAGGCGCAGCTCCCAGGCCCCCTCGAGCCCCCTTAGCGCCCAAAGCAGCACCAGCAGTCCCTTTTCCTCTACCAACCGTCCTGAGAACCCAATGCGGAAGGGGCGGTCCTGGGTGAACGCAGCGATGCCATCCGGAAGGCGGGCGGGAAACAGCTCAGGGTCGACGCCAAACTGAGGGACGACGTAGAGAGGGCGCCGGTACCCTTTCTCCCGCAGTACAGCCGCGGCGTCCCGGCTACCCGCTATGGCGCCGTGGGCATGCCTCAGGGTTTCTTTCTCGAAGAAGCTGAAAGGGAGCGGGTAGGAGCGGGAGATGTTCTGCCAGGTGAAGAACAGGGCCTTGGCCCTGGAGGCGATGGCCGCGCGCATGGCGTGAAAGGTCACCAGGTCGTAGGGTTCTTCGTCGATATGGACTAAATCGGGGTGAAGGTTGTGGATGAGGGTAGGAAGCCTGGGGTAGAAGTGGCAGTGAAAACTACCGTTCAAGAGGGGATTCTGAAGGACCGTGTGATAGCCAGTGTCATTAGCGGGCTCGAAGGCGAGCTTACGCCGGCCCGTCCGCCAGTAAGGCGGCGCGACCAGGGTAAGATCGACCCCCAGGCCAGCCAATTCTTCCAGCTTGCGGCGGTAGGCCGCGACGTAGCAGGCCTTGGAGAGCATGAGGACTTTCATGCCCGTCACTGCTTCACTGCCGTGACGTGAACCGCGACCGCGCAGGCGGCAAGCGGGGCTAGTGCCCTCGATTCAAGGTACGACGCAGCCCAGAGACCTGTGTTCAGGACACGGTAGACCGGGTTGCGGGCCAGCCACTGGGGAAACCCCTGGCCTTCCTGGGCGTGCATCACGATGTCTTTGACCTGCCCTATCCAGTGCATGCTGTAGCTCGCGCGTGCGACCCGGAAGCCCTCGCCCTCCAACAGTCCGCGCAGGGCGCCGTGGGTGAAACGCTGAACGTGGCCCAGGCGCTTCTCCTTGAGATCCGCAGCGACGCCCACCTTCCACATGAGCCAGTGCAGCGTGGCTGGCTGGCCCTCACAGGGGACCAATGCATGAAAGAGGCCCCCGGGTCGCATGACCCGCGCCATCTCCCGCACTGCCAGCTCCGGCTGCCGCAGGTGTTCCAGCACATCGAAGACCACCACGGCATCGAAGGTTTCTGACTGGTACGGTAGGGCCGTGAGGTCGGCACGGGTCACGGCCAGCTGGCCATCAGCCTGTTTCGCATAAGCCAGGCCCCAGATCGCCGTGTCGCAGGCGTGGCCCTTCAGCTCAGGAAACCGGGAGCAGATGGCGCGTAGGAAGCGCGCCGTTCCTGCTCCCGCCTCGAGCACGCGCCCGCTGCGGCCTGCCATCTGCGCCACCGCCCGGGCCAGCGCGATGTTACCCGGGTTAAGGGAGGTGTCAGGCCGCCAGGTGGGGGCCGCCTGGCCAGAGGTCATCGCCGTTGAGAACGTCACTGCCGCTTTCCGTTTTCTGCTTTCCGCATCCTGTCTATTATGGCCGCCGGTCGAGGGCCTGCTGGTAGACATCGATGGTCTGGCGGGCCGCGGTCTCCCAACTGAACCGGCGAGCCCGTTCCGGGCCTGCGCGCCGGAGGCGGGTGCGCAGGTCGGGGTTATCCACGGCTCGACGCAGCAACGCGGCCAATCCCGCCTCGTCGTCAGGATCGAAGAGCAACGCCGCGTCTGCAACCACTTCCGGGAGGCTGGTGGCGTTGCTGCAGCACGTGGGCGTTCCTGACGCAAGAGCCTCCAATGGTGGGAGGCCGAAACCCTCGTAGCGGGATGGGAAGACGAAGAGCGCCGCGGCGCGGTAGAGCGCGGGCTTAAGCTCCTCCTCCACCCAGCCGAGCAGGCGGACCCGGTCCGTGACACCGGCGTCCCGGATCTCGGCCGCGAGATCGGGGAAGGAGCTGGATCGTCGGGATCGAGCCTCACCGGCGATGGCCAGAGGCCATGACACCGAGGAACGGGCATAAGCGCGGATAAGGAGGGGCACGTTCTTACGCCAATCAAGCCCTCCGGCGTATAGGATGAAGGAGCCGTGGAGGCCGAAATGGGAGCGCAGGGCAGCCTCCTCTCCCTCGGCGGCAGTGGGCGTGAAACGGGTATCAACGGCAAGATAGACGCGGCGGGCCCGTTCCGGAGGGAGGCCCAGGCGGCCAAGCACAGTCTCGCGAGAGTAATCGGAATCCGCAAGGACCATGGCGGCGCGACGGGCGCCCACGGCCGCGATGAGATTGTAGAGGCGGTTTAGAACACCGCCTCGCAACCGCGGGACGACCAACTGGAGGAGGTCATGGACCGTCACCACCACGGGGACGGGGCAGGTGACCGGGGCGCCAAGGTAGGGGACGTGGAGCAGGTCCGCCTGTGCCGCAGCCCTTGGGACCGCGATCTGCTCGAACCAGAGCTTGGCCACGGGGCCACGTGAGGGAAGGTTTACGGAGTGTGCGGTAGTCCGGGAGGACCACTCCGGTACCGCCGAGGCTCGGTTGCCGGCGGAGGGGCGGGGCTTTCCTGGTCCCCTATGGGCCGGGGAAGGGATGATGACGGTGATGCGTCCCTTCCAGAGCTTGTCCAACTGCTCCAGGAGACGCATGGTGTACTGGCCGCTGCCTGAGGCCGGCTGGTCGAGAAACCAACCGTTGATTGCCAGATGCACCCGCCCCGCCTTACCGCAACGCCCTGGGGAGAGGCGACGAAAGGGCCTGCTGGTAGGCGGCCAGCAGCTGCTTGGCTGCGGCCGGCCAGGTAAACCGGGCCGCCCGCTGGTACCCTCTGGCCCGCAGCAGGGCCCGAAATGCTGCATCCGTCTGGACGCGGTCGATGGCCGAGGCCAGCGCCTCAACGTCGGAGGGCGGGACCATCACGGCGGCATCGCCCAGGACCTCGGGAAGCGAGCCGGCCTGGCCGGCGACCACCGGGGCGCCGCAGGCCATAGCCTCGAGCGGGGGGAGTCCGAACCCTTCGTAGTGGCTGGGGTATACGAACACGGAAGCGCGGGACAAGAGAGCCGGCAGGTCTGGGTCCGGGACGTGGTTGAGAAAGCGAACATGGCCGTCCAGGCGGAGTTCCGAAGCCAAGCGGAAGATGGGCTCGTAGAGCCAGCCGCGGCCGCCGGCGATAGCGAGGACACCGCGATCCTTCCTCCGGTCAACGAGGAGCTTGTAGGCCGTGAGTAAGGCGCCGATGTTCTTCCGGGGCTCGAGCCGGCCGAGGAAAAGCACGTAGGGTTCGCTCAGGCCGTGTCGGGCCAGCACCTCTGCGGCCTGCCGGGCGTCTTCTGGTGGCTGGAAGTGAGTGCTCACTCCTCCATAGACCACAACAGCCTTCGCCGACGGCACGCCGAGCAAGGAAACAACCTCGTCTCTGGTGAACGCCGAGTCGGCTAGCACCAGCGAGGCGCGCCGGACAGCCTCCGGCACGGTTGACGCAAGGAAGCGGGCGAGCTTTGGCTCGGCGTACTCGGGATGCCTCAGAAAACTCAAGTCGTGGACGGTTACGACCTGGCGAGCCTTGCGGCAATGTGGAGCCAGGTAGTCCGTGGCATGAAAGACATCCACTGGTCCCGTGATCCACTCCACCGGGGCCGGCAGCTTCAAGCGGTGCCAGAGAGCCCCCGTGGCACGAGTGGGAAGGGGCAGGGTGACCCAGCGGACCTGGGGGTTCACCGCTGCCCAGGCAGGGGCTGGGGAGCCCAGAGGACCCACCAGGACGAACTCGTGGTCGTGTCCCTCGGTAACGACGGCTGTGGCAAGATCTCGTGTAAGACGGCCGATGCCCGCCTGCTGTTGCACTGCGGGGACGTAGTCGATGGCTATCCGCACGGCTGCATTCGCGGGCCGCCGAGGTGGGCACTCGCCGGCAGATGGCTAGAGGCACGGCCGGGAACTGGTTGGCGCTGGGGCTTCGCCCCAGACCCCAGGTGCACGGAGCAGTCGTTTGCCCCTCTGCCCCGTGTGAGTGCGCCGTTT
>CAZPYZ010000409.1:0-4575 GCA_964590215.1 uncultured Dehalococcoidia bacterium
CCTCCGCCAGATGCTTCCTTCGTCAGCATGACAGCGCGAGGGCAGTCGCCAAGGATACGTGCATGAGCTTATGAAACAGGGAACTAAGGCCCCCTCCATTGGTTGCCGAAAGTATAGGGCAAAGCCCTATACTGGGGCCGCTATGGCTCTGGCTGGAAAGGTCGCCCTCGTCACCGGGTCTGGACGGAACATCGGACGGGCCATCGCACTGGCCCTGGCGGAGGCGGGCGCCGATGTGGTGGTCAACGCGCGCTCCAACCGTGAGGAGGCCGAGAGCGTCGCCGAGGAGGCGCGTCGCACGGGGGTGAAGGCCATCGCCTGCCTGGCCGACGTAAGCGACCAGGGAGCCGTGCGCGCGATGGTCGGGGCGGCGCGCCGGGAGCTAGGGCCGGTGGATATCCTGGTGAACTGCGCCGCGGTCCGCCCGTCGGCCGCCTTCGAGAAGATGACGCTTCAGGAGTGGCGGGATGTTACGGCCGTCATCCTGGATGCGGCCTACATCTGCGCCAATGCGGTCATCGGCGATATGCTGGCACGGGGTCGGGGGACCATCATCAACATCGCCGGCCAAAGCGGCCAGGAAGGGTCGCCCAACCGGGCCCACGTGGTCGCGGCCAAAGCGGGACTCATGGGCTTCACCAAGGCCTTGGCTCGGGAGTACGCGAACAGAGGGATCACCGTGAACGCGGTCTCCCCAGGGTCCATTGATACGACAGGCAGCGCCTCGGCCCACGCTGGGCGGCGCGTCATCCCCATGGAGCGACGGGGCCGCCCCGAGGAGATCGCGTCCATCTGTTGTTACCTTGCCTCGGAGGACGCCCGCTATATCACGGGGCAGACGATCTCCGTGAACGGCGGGAGTTACATGTAAGCTACGAGGTACGAGGTATAAGCATGAGCGGTGGAGACTCGTAGCTCGCTGCTCACACCTCATTCCTTAATACTGGAGCCTTGTTCCTTCGCGGCGTCGCCAGCAGAGCCATCGGCGCTGATACCAGCACAAAGGTGGCCAGCATCAGGAATGGGAACGCATATCCCAGCCGGTCGGTGAGTCCACCGACGATGAGGGGCCCCAGCAGTATCGCGGCGTTGGAGGCGGAGGCGCGGATCCCGAAGAACTGCCCTCGTGCCCCCGGTGGGGCGAGGTCTATGGCGTAGGCCTGCCCCCCGACGAAGAGGAGAGCGGTTCCGGCGCCGAGGGCCAGCGCCAGGGCCACGTCGACATAACCGGTGAGACCGGTGACCAGCAGCGCTGCCGCGGTGAGGGCCGACCCGGCCACAATGCCTGTTCGCACGCCCCACTTGTCGGCAATGACGCCGGCCGGCAGGGCCACGAGCAGACTGCCCATGCCTATAGCGCCGATGATCAGTCCCAGGTCGGTCTCGCTGCGGCCAAGCTGGTGTTGCACGTAGACAGGCAGGACGACGTTGATAATGGCCTGCTTGAAGAGGGATTCCAGGAAAACGATGTAGATGACGAAGGCGAAGCCCGTGGAGAACAAGGCGCCGATGAGGTCGCTGGTGCCTGGACTCTGGTCCCTGGTCTGGTGGGTTCCAGGCGACCCGAGACTAGAGACTCGAGACAAGGGACTGGGGTCCCGGGTTTCCTGCATAACGTAGAGGAAGATGACAAAGCAGACGAGCTTGGAGAGGCCGTTGAAGATGAAGGGTGCTCGGATGTCGCCGGTGGCAGCCCAGAGGACGCCGCCAATGACGGGTCCGAGCACGCTTCCGATCTGGCCGAGGGTTTGCCGCCCGCCGGAGATAGCGCCTCGGTCCTCTTGCGTTGCGAGGTCGGCGGTAATAACCGATAGCCCGGTGCCCCGGATGGCCGTTCCGATGGCAGAGCCAAAACGGGCTACAACCAGCCAGTAATACGTCGGGGCCAAGCCCTCGCCAAAGGAGAAGACCGCTCTAATCCCGATACCCCAGAGGGTGATGCCCCGCCGGCCGAAGCGGTCCATCAAGGGGCCCGACAGGTATCCCATGAAGAGGGCGCCGACGCCCCCGACCGCGGTCACGATGCCGGCAAGGGCCAGGTCAGGTATGAACTGGTAGGAGAGCAGCGGGATGACCGGCATGGAGGCACCCATGCCGAGGTCCCAGAAGAAGGTGACGAGGTTGAGGCCGATGAGGGCCCGGCGCCTCGAGACGGCGGTGCGCGTCACCCTCGCCCTGGCCCTCTCCCTGAGGGAGAGGGAATAGCCGCAGGGGCGACGAGGGCTCGGTGTCTCAACATGACGGTCTGTGTCACCCTCACCCTCCCCCGCTCCCTAAGAGAGAGGGGATCACGGCGGGGCCGAGCAAGATGAGCGGGGTTGTGCCGCTCCTGAGGACATCCTCGGTGACGTGCCCCAGGACCTGTTTTCCGGGGGCGCCGTGGCCGTGGGCCGTCATCACGATGAGGCCGGCGCGCCGACCGGTGGCCACGGCAAGGATATTGGGGCCAGCGGGTTCCTCCACCTGTATCCGCTCGCAGATGCCTCCCAGCGCGCCTGCGAGGCCTCGGGCGAAGGGCCCTGCGCTGTCGGCATAGCGCGAACCGTCCACGGGACAGAGAACCAGCATGCCCTTCTCAATGATCGAATCCGGCGTGGCCCCGGCCAGCCAGGAGCGGGCTAGGAGGACGGGAACGGTGCAGCGCGCAAGGACCGCCTTGGCCACGCTGCCAAACGCGGACTCCTCGTGGCCCGATCGCCCGTGGGTCCCCATCGCTACTATGCCGGCTTTTCGCTCTGTCACGGCGTTGAGGATTGCCTGGGGCACCGGCCCCTCGGGCAGCGTCGCGGTGTGGGTGCGGATGCCCTGTTCATTGAGAAAGTCAGCCCGCTCCGCAAGGTATTCTTCCGCGTAGGCAACGGCGCCGCCCCGGACTTCGAAGGCATGGACGCCCGGCGGCGGCCGGTCCGGTACCCGCACCAGGAGCAGGCCCGCGCCGGTGGCTTGAGCTAGAGCCGCGACCAGGGGGAGCACGGCTTCGCCGGACGGGGACTCGTCCAGGGGAACCAGGATGGTCTGCATCAAGGGCCGCGTGCTATCCTACCACCGTGCAGGGCCGATGGACCGAGAAAAGCTCCTGGTCCTTATGGCGGGCGCCCTGACCGGCGTCTTCAGCGGGCTGACCGGGGTCGGTGGCGGGGTATTCCTGGTCAGCACGCTGGTTTCCTTTCTGGGATTCACGCAACACCGGGCCCACGGGACCTCCCTCGCCGTCATCATCTTCCTTGCCCTGTTCGGCGCCGCTACCTACGCGTTCCAGGGCTACTACGACCTCGAGCTCACATTGATCCTCGGCGTCGCCAGCGCCGTCGGCGTCATCGCCGGCGCCCGGCTCATGGCCGCGGTTTCTCAGGTCCAGTTGCGGCGGGCCTTCGGGCTTTTCCTCTTCTTGGTCTCCACCACCATGCTGCTGAAGGGTATCGACCTCCCTGGGAGCGCAGGCATCCTGCCTGCCGGGGTGGGCGAGACGCCTGTCCCAATCGGCCTCCCGTTTTGGGTGATACTGGGGCTGATCGCAGGGGTGCTGGGCGGCTTCATGGGCATCGGTGGGGCGATGATCATCGTTCCTGCGATGGTGCTGGTGGCGGGCTTCGAGCAGCACATGGCCCAGGGGATCTCCCTTGCCGTCATCACGCTCACCTCGCTCATGGGCGCCTTCACCCACTACAAGCTCGGGAACGTCAACGTCGATGTCGCCCTGCGGATGGCCCCGGCCGCCATCGTCACCGTCATCCTGGGCAGCGCAGCAGCCGGGCAGTTGGACGGGTTCTGGCTCACCAAGATCTTCGGCGTGGCCATGCTCTATTTCGCGTTTCTGTTCACCTTCAAGGGCGGACGGCGACCGTTGCCACAGAGCCCACGGAGCGCCCTGAGGACCTCAGAGTAGAGGTTCTCCGTGTCCTCCGTGCCCTCTGTGGTTAACAGGAAAGGAGGTGCAATCTGTCTGAGCTAGGGGACCTCTGCACCCAGATGGCTGGCTGCCAGCGCTGCGGGCTGGCCAAGGGCCGGACCAATGTCGTTCCAGGGGAGGGCCTGGAGACTGCGTCCATCGTGTTCATAGGTGAGGGGCCGGGGTTTCATGAGGACCAGCAGGCCCGTCCCTTCGTCGGGCCAGCAGGACAGTTTCTCGACTACCTGCTGGGCCTCGCGGGCCTGAAAAGGGACGAGGTGTACATCTGCAACGTGGTGAAGTGCCGCCCGCCCCAAAACCGGGACCCGCTTCCCACAGAGCTGGCCGCCTGTAAGCCCTGGCTCGACGAACAGCTCAAACTCATCGGGCCGAAGATGGTGGTGACGCTGGGGCGGTATTCCATGGCCCGCTGGTTCCCGGGGCAGAGCATCAGCCGGATCCATGGGAGGCCCGTCGAGCGGGATGGCCTGACCGTGGTGCCGATGTTCCACCCCGCGGCCGCCTTGCACCAGCAAAGCTTCCGGGGGATGATTGAGCAGGACTTCAAGAAGCTTGGGGCCCTCATAGCGGAGAAGCGGTCCGCCCGCGTCGTCGAAGCCCTCACACCACGGTCCACCCCGGCGGGCCCTCCGCCCGAGCCTGAACCAGAGGCGCAGCAGCTCAGC
>CAZPYZ010000410.1:0-4566 GCA_964590215.1 uncultured Dehalococcoidia bacterium
GGCGGGGCAAACGACCGCTGCGTGAACCTGGGGTCTGGGGCGCAGCCCCAGTGTCGCCAGTTTTCCGGCCGTGCTTCTAGGTTGAGGGTGGGACGTTCCCGATCCTCGCTGAAATGGGGATGCTTTCACAGAGCCTGAGTGTGTCGGAACGAGACGAGGCCTTGCACTGATTCCCACGGGCTCTCGGGGTCGACCGGGAACCTACGGCATGTCTCCCTCCGCCTCATCCAGAGCTGGCTGTGGCGCTTGGCCCGGCGCCCCCGGGGCGATGGCTTGTCCAGGCCCGTACCCCCGTCACTGCTGGCCCAGGGTCAAACGGCCGGCGGAGAATACCTGGCCAGACGACGCCCTTGCCGCCCTCACCCAGTTTGCGGAGGACCGGAGCGACCGTTCTGCAAGGAGACGACCGCCGCTCCGTCCTCCTGTTCACACTGCATCGCTCCTTCCTTTCGTTTCGCCCGGGAAGGAGTGGCCGAGGCCTCCACCCCTACGCGGGCCAGAAAGTTTGAAGTTCCAGTACGAAGCCGGGGAGCACCGGGTCCGCGGAAACGCTGGACGGGTTGTCCAGCCGCTGGACAGGTTCGCCCGGCCGGTAGACGTAGACTGTTTTCTCGTCGGGGTCGATGAGCCATCCGAGCTGCGCCCCGTTGTCGATATACTCTTGCATTTTGTCCTGCAGGTGGCGCAGGGGGTCAGACGGCGCGCGCAGCTCTCCCACAAAGTCGGGACAGACGGGAGCGAAGCGGCGGCGCTGGGCCCGTGGTAGGGCTTCCCAGCGCTCACGCCGTATCCAGGCCAGGTCCGGGTTCCGCATCGCCCCGTTGGGAAGCCTGAAGCCCGCGGAAGAGCCAAAGCCGACGCCGGTCCCATCGGCCAACACCCAAGGACTGAAGCGTGCGGCCAGGTTAAAGTTGGTGTTGCCCGATTCACTTCCCTCCGGCGTCATGATCACCAGGTCTCCTTCAGCGGTCTGCTCGATGCGCAGGCCGTCGTTGAGCCCGCAGATCCGAAACAGCTGTTTGTCGCTCAGCTTCACGGCTGGGGCCAACCGGAGGAGCACGGGCGGAATGGGCCCGATCTCGGTCTCAGGCATAGGCCTCTCCCTCTTCCTCTATATCCAGCGTGGTGACCCGGCGTAGCTGGCCGCGGTGCTCGCTGACGCAGGGCCTGACCGCGGTGCAGGGTCGCACCATCCACAACTTCCCATTCGCCAGGAGTGGAGGGAACGGAACTCCAGGGGCGTCCCAACCTGCATTGGCTCTGCTTTCCTTCCCCCGTTACGCCGTCAGCAGCCCCTTGTGCCTGAGCGCCCGCTCCAGGGCGGGCTGCATCTTCATCTCCCGGAACTCGGCGATCGCGAAGTCGAGGTGGGCCAGGGCCTCGGGCTTTTCGTTGGGGTAGTGCTCAAGCAGCAGCTCCGCGAGGTGCAGTCGGGTGATGGCGATCTCGGGGCGGAAGGCGATCTGCTCGCAGGCGGCCAGTCCTCGCTGGTAGTGGGCGCGAGCCTCTGCTGGTTTCCCCAACAGGACGGCGGCCGCGCCCAAGTGGCGGCCCGGGCAGCTCGAACCTGTCGATCCGAAAGCCAGGGCCGTCGCGCCGAGAATGCTGGACAGCCGCTCCGCCAGGGGAAGGTCCGCCACTAACACAGCGCTTTCCAAGAGCTGGCAGACCTGGATCGTGGCGAGCCACTCCAAGGAGCCGCCGCTCTTTAACGCCCCTTGCAGGCTCCTTCGCGCGTCCGCCACCCGGCCGAGCTGGGCTAGGGCCAGCGTTTGTCCGGACCAGGTTGGGAGGGCGGTGGCTGCTGCCACCGCCTCGAGCCCGCTTCCAAGCCAGCTCCTCGCGGGAAGGCTCCAGAACATCGCCTGCGCCACACCGAACCGGCCCATCCCCAGCTCTTCGCTGCCCTGCCACAGCGATTCGCTCAGCGTCACCGCCTCTTGCAATTTTCCTTCCAGGGTCGCCATCAGCATTTCGCGGGCCCGTAGCCGCAGCAGCAGGGCCGGGTCCCTGATGCGCTCTGCCAGCCCGGCCAGCCTGCTCATGACCTCGTCGCACCGGGCGCGGTCGCCGGCGGCCAGATAGTTCAGCGCTCCATAGAACCAGACCTGTCCGAGCGGCCGGGAGCTCACGCCCGCGGATGGCCTCGCGCAAAACTCCTCGGTCACCTGCAGGGCCTCCTCCCGCAGGGCCGGCGTGTTGTAGTGAAAGATGAGCTCGGCGGCGCACCGGAAAAGGGCGTCCTGGTTGTTCAACTGCCTCGCCTGGGAGAGGCCTTCCCTGGCAAGTTTGTACCCCTCATCTTCACGCTGTGTCGCCAACAGGTAGATGGAGCGAAGGTAGAGAGCGTTTACCGCATCAGCGGTGCCGGCACCCGCGTAGCGGAGGGCTTTTTGGGCCCACTCGCCGAATTCTGGGCTTCCTTCGGCCGTTCGGGCATTGAACCTGATCAGGCCTTCTCCGGCGAGGACAGCTATACGCGCCGCTTCCTCCCAACTGCCCATGGACTCTGCGAGGGCCACCGCTTCGGGCGCGACTATCTCCGCGGCCCGCCGCGGGTCACCTGCCGGCAGCAGTGCTTGTCCAAGAGCCAGCAGGAGGTCGCATCTCTTCTCCTTGTCGTCGGGGTCCAGCACCTCCTGCACCTTCAGCGCCTGCTCCAGGTGTCGCACCGCCTCTCCGTAGGCAAAGACCTCCATCGCGCGCCGCGCCGCCAGTTCGCAGTAGTGCAGCGCCTTTTCGAGGTCGGCAGGGTCCGTAGATTGGGCGAAGTGCTCCGCCAGCTCGGCAGCATGGTCGCCCATCCTCCGCCCATACACGTCCTCCAGCGCTCGGGCCACCTGCTGGTGCAGCCGCAATCGCCGCGAGGCGAATAGCTCGTCATAGAGGGTCTGGCGGAAGAACGCGTGGGTGAAGCGGAAGCCCAGGGTTCCCGCCGTCGGCCGCTCTTCGATCAGCGCCCGGGCCGCCGCCTCCTCAAGCGCCGTGTCCAGCTCTTCCTCAGGCAGGCCGCTGACCCTCCGCAAGACGTCGAGCCGGAAGTCCCGCCCGATGACCGAGGCGATGCTGAGCACCTGGTTGCCCCTCTCGCTCAGCCGGGAAAGCCGCCTGCCCACCACGTCTCGTAGCCCCTCCGGGATCACGGCGGCGGAGGCCCTGTCCTCGTCCCGAACCTGGTAGCGCCCGTCTGCCCGAACCACGATCCCTTCCTCCACCAGGTAGCGCAGCACCTCCTGCACGAAGAGCGGGTTCCCCTCGGTCTGGCGGTGCACCAGCTCCGCCTGGGCCCAGCCGACCTCCTGGCCCCGTATCGCCTCATACATCCGGTGCACCTCGTCCACCGTCAGTCCCCGCAGCGGGACCCGCAGGAAGTTCTGCCCCCGGCGCAGCTCGGCCACACTGGCCGAGAGGGGATGGCTGCGGTCGACCTCCACGTCGCGATACGTGCCGACGAGGAGCAGACGGGTCCCTCCCAGGTTGCGGGCGAGATGGACCAGCAGGTCCAGGGTGCCTCTGTCGGCGTCGTGCAAGTCCTCCAGGACGAGCAGCAGCGGCTGCACCTGGGAGGCGTTTCGCAGGAAGCCGGTGACCGCCTGCAGCAGCCGCCACCGCTGCTCCTCAGGGTCCCCGCCCTCGCTGGGGGAGACTTGCACGCGGTCACGGACTTCGGACACGATGCGGGCCACTTCGGTTGCTCCCGTGCCCAGGTCTTGTTTCAACCCCTCCTGCTCACGGGAGAGCACGTACGACCGCAGCGCTTCGACGAAGGGGAGATAGGGCAGCGAGAGGGAGCCCTCTTCGTAGCAGTGGCCCACCAGCGTCTTGCCGCCCCGCAGGGCGACGTAGGTGGTCAGCTGCTCGCACAGAGACGTCTTCCCGATACCTGGTTCTCCCACCACCATGACCAGGGAGCCCTGGCCGGAGAGGGCAGCGTCGAAGGCCGCCTGAAGCTGCCGGACCTCGGCTTCGCGCCCAACGAAGACGCGGCGATACAAAGGATTGGTCTCGGGTTTCGAGTCTCTAGTCTCAAGTTCCACCCCGCCTCCTGACTGGAGACCAGAGACGAGAGACTCAAGACTTCTCCGCACTTCAAGTGCGGAGGCTGGCCGCCGGTCCGGGTCCTTCTCCAACAACCGCAAGATCAGCGCTTCCAGCCCGGGCGGACAGTCTGGGCGATGCCAGGCGGGGGCCACCGGTGGCGTGTTCAGGTGCTGCCCGATGATGGCCACGGCTTCATCCCCGAGGAAGGGTGGACGGCCCGTGACCAGCTCGTAGAGCATGCAACCAAGGCTGTAGAGATCGCTGCGCGTCGTTGCTTCGCCGCCCGTCGCCTGCTCCGGCGGCATGTAAGCGACCGTCCCGACCATCATCCCCTCGCGCGTCAGCCGTGTCTGGTCGAGAGCCACTGCTAACCCGAAATCCCCAAGCTTTGCCACGAGGGACGTCGTACCAGGCACGGGAGATGGGGGCGGACTCGTACCTCGTCCCTCATTTCTCGTTCCTACTTCAGTCAGCCAGACGTTCCCCGGTTTCAAGTCCCGGTGAATCACGCCCTGGCCGTGGGCA
>CAZPYZ010000411.1:0-4557 GCA_964590215.1 uncultured Dehalococcoidia bacterium
CCTGGAAACGGCTCTCACGGCGCTCACGAATCGAGTCGCGGTGCTCGAAGGGGGGCTGAACGCGCTTACCACCCGCGTCAACGCCCTCGAAGCGGCGCTGAACACCCGTGTTGCCGCCCTGGAGTCCGGGCTCACCGCCCTCACCAGCCGGGTGACCAGCCTCGAGGCTCTCGTCACGGCGATACAGCAGCGGTTCAACAGCACAACTACCGTCCAATCTGGGATGGTCCCTGCCGGAAACGCCTCCTGGACGGTCACGGACAGCCGGGTTACCCCGCAGAGCCACATCGGCGTCACCCTCACCAGCGACCCGCCACGGCGGGGGATCGCCGTGAGTTGGGCCCAGCGATCCAACGGCTCCTTCATCATCCACCTAACCGGGATCTCCCAGGACGAGACGGACTTCACCTATATCGTCGTGAACAGCCCGTAAGAATCCCGGCCAGGATACGCCGGCTCCCAAGTCAACATCTTCCGGGCTAAACCGTCCGAAGAAGGCGGCGCGATTCGGATCCTTGGTGCTTGACGCCCAATGATAATGACTCAGCGCTATGCCCCTTCAGTACACGCAACATGCTCATGACCAGATGGCCGAACGGGGCTTCACAGAAGCCGATGTAGAGTACTGCCTGGACCATGTCTTGAGCGAAGACCGAGACCGCAAGGGTCACCGGCGATGCAACTCGTTGCTCAGAGACGGCCGGGGAATTAGAGTGGTGCTAGATGATGCGGCGGTTCCGAACGTCGTCATCACGGTCATCTGGGTCAGGAGATAGGCGGTGGAACTGAAGTACGACGATAGGGCCGACGCTCTCTACATCCGCTTCTCACACGGGTCCTTCAGCCACACGGAAATCGTAGACGACCACCGCAACATCGACTATGCGCAGGACGGATCCGTCATCGGGATCGAGGTTCTCTATCCGACTCTCGGAGTCAATGTAAGCGGCTTGCCTCGCGAGGCTTCCGTCGGAAGGCTTCTCGAGGAGTATGGCTTTCGCGTGATCTCGACCGCTCCCTCCTAGCCCTAGCATGGCCCCAAAGGAAGCCGGCGAGGCGCCCGGATCTCAGCCCAAAGGGGTTACCGCTCATGCAGCTCGTCGCGCGTCCACCAGATCTTTCCGTGGGTGCCGATGGGCAGGCCCTTTCGCATCATTGCCAGGGCCCCGCCACGTACCCCAAGCGCTCGATGACCAACCCACCCAGCACCGACTCCAGGCCAGTGGCGGCCGCACGGCACATCCGGCCTTCGCACGTCCCGGAGGACCATGGTCACACCCGGGCCAGGATGCGGTCGCCTCCGAAGATGTTGCGGAGGCGGAACGGGGCCGGCGTCTCGAAGAGCTGCCACGCCCGCAGCCTCCAGCCAGGGTAGAGGAACCAGGGCTCGGGCAGGTGGTACTCGGGGCGGCCTGTCCAGGAGGGGAACGGCAGTCCGTCCCGGTCGCACAGTGACTCTACAGCGGCGGCGAGCAGCGCCACCCAGCGCACCAACTCGGCGGGCGCGGGCTCGAGCGGTTCTTGGATCAGGTCGGCCCGTCCCGACGGCTCCGTACGGCCCCAGTCGTCCAGAAACTGGCCGAGAGCCAGCCAGGGGTCCTTCCCCTGGAGCATCAGCCGGAAGGAGTCCGCAGCGGTCAGCAGCCGGTATCCTTGCTCAACCTGCCTGTTCATCGAAGAGGTCCTCCACAAGGTATCGCACCCGAGGCGTCAGTAGACCAGCGGGCACGTAACGCGTGACCACCTCCAGAGCCTCGGAGGCAGAGGCAAGCTTGAGAACCCCGCGTAACGCCTGAAGGTCGCGCAGATCGTCCGGACGTCCTGCGAGCGCCTTCATCGCGAAAATATACGCGGGGGACGGAGCGTAGACCCGCAGCCCGGGGCAGTCCAGCCAGGGGGTGACTTCAGGCTGGACGTACATGAAACCCTTGACGGCATCGTTGAGCCAGTCGGAGGGGAGCCCCTGCTCCCGCGCCACACGTGCGGCAGCTTCGCGGATCGCGGCGGCATTGCTCGCGAAGTAGGCATCGACATCGATAGTCGTGTCACGCTGTTGGAGCACCAAGGTCATGTAGGCGCCACCGAGAATGAGGATCTCGCCCACGAGGCCCTGCTCGTTCAGATAGTGGCCGACTCGCCGAAGGCAATGCTCTATTTCGGCACGCTGCATGGCTGCTCCTTTGCGAGCGTGGAGGCGCGGCCGCCCTGTGCTTCCTCGCGTAACGCGTACGCAAATGCGTGATGCCTGATGCGTAATGCGTGAGATGCCTCACCTATCGCGTATCACGCTTCGCGCTGGGCCTTCGGTTTTAGGGAGAGGGGTCCTGAGGTTCTCGAAGGCCGGATGGGTGGTCCCCCGACGCCGCTTCCGTCGCCGCCTTCTGCCTTCCACTTCTACGCCTACAGGCGCGTCCCCTCCGGCTCCAGCCCCAGTAGAAACTGCCCCACCGTCTCGTAGTGGTCTTCCCGGCCCTGCGCCTGCTGCGTCAACGCGTGAATGTCCCGGAACCGCTGCTCCAACGGGTCGCCGGTGAACACCGAGGTCCCCCCAGCCAGGTGATAGGGAATGTCCACCACCTGCGCCGACCGCCGGATGACGTAGGTCGTCGCCAGCCGCACCGCGATCCGCTGCCGCATCGGGATCTCTCCCTCGCGGCAGGCGGCCTCCCAGGCGTCGCCGATGGCCTCATAAAGGAACGCCCGGGCTGATCGCAGGTGCGCCTCCGCCTGGGCCATCTGCGACTGCACCACTGCGTTCTCCCGCAGGGCCGCTGTGTGGCCCCGGGCGACCTTCGACCCCGCCAGCTCGACGAACGCATCCAGCGCGCCCCTGGCGATCCCCAGCCCCACCGCCGCGAACGCGATGGAGTATGTCGCGGGATACCCGAACAGGTAGAGGGGCCGGCGCTCGCCGGCCCGACGGCGGGGCTCCGGCACGGCCCGGTCTTGCGGCACAAACAGGTCATTCACGCTGACGAGGTCGCTCCCCGTACCCCGCAGCCCCACCACGTTCCAGATGTCTACCAGCTCCGCGTCCGCCGCCGGAAAGACCATGAAATACTGCTCCGGTCCGCCGTCTCGCTGGCTCCCTGTTTCGTGAGTCACGGTACAGCCGCCTCCCAGCCAGGTGGCGTGGTGGCAGCCGCTGGCGAAGGCCCAGCGGCCGCTGATGCGAAACCCACCTTCAACGCGCACCGCGCGTCCCCCGAACCCCGGGCCGTTCGCCATGTTGGATCCTGGACCGTTGAATACCTCCCGCCCCACCTCCTCATCCAGCACCGCGGCCACCGTGGAAGCCCCCGCCGCATGGCCCAGGCAGAACCCCACGCTGCCATCCGCCCGCGCCACCTCCTCGATCACCTCCGCGAAGAGGGACATGGGCGCTTCGGCCCCTCCGAGGGACGACGGCACCAGCATCCTGAACAGCCCGGAGTTCGCCAGGCCATCGATGATGCCCGGCGTCAGCCGTCGCTCCTCCTCCATCCTGCCCCGCGCGGCCGCGATATCGGGGGCCAACGCGCGCGCTGCTTCCAGAAGGGCATCACTCATTGCCGGCTGCCGTCCCACGGGGCCTTGTGTTCCCGAGCGCGCGGCCCCACAAGGGATTACTCATTGCCACGGCATGATAGCATAGCGCCAGTTGCGGGTCGGGCGGGACCCAATCACGGCGGGACGTGCTCTAGGAGGCTAACTATGCCAGCTCAAGCGCTTCTAGACCGAACAGTCTCTGTCCCCGAGGCCATCGCCCGTGTCCTGGAGGAGGCCGGCATCGAGTTCGTCTTCGGCATGCCCGGCGGCCGCACCATCCCCATCTACGACGCCCTCTATGACCACAAGCCCCGGATTCGGACCGTGTCCGTTCGAGAGGAGGGCCTCGCCGCGGTCATGGCTGATGTCTACGGCCGCCTGACCGGGAGGCCCGGCGTGTGCATGGGGCAGGCCGCTTTCATGCTCACCAACGCCGGCATGGGCATCGTGGAGGCCTACCTCGCGGGCTCTCCCATGCTGGTGCTCTCAGACCTGAGTGACGGCGCTCCCTTCTCCCACCACGCCCCTTACCAGGCAGGCACAGGCGACTACGGCAATTGGGACGCCCGCAACACCATCGCCGGGTACACCAAACGGGTGTTTGTCGCCCACCAGGCTGCGGCCGCGGTGCAGGACACCCAACTGGCCGTCAAACACGCCCTCACTGGCCAGCCCGGCCCCGTCGCCGTCCTCTACCACAACACTGCCCTTGGAGGCACCGTTGGCCCCGACACCGTCCCCCGCCTCTACTCGACGCCTGCCTACCTCCAGGACACCGATGGAGCACAGGCACTCCTGCCTGTGCAGGTCGAGGGCGCAATCCGCCTCCTGAGCCGCGCCGCCCGCCCCGTGGTCATCGCCGGCAACGGCGTCCGCATGAGCAGGGCCCAAACCTCGCTGCGAGAGCTGGCCGAGCTGCTGGACCTGCCCGTGGCCACCACGGCCTCGGGCAAGGGCGTCTTCCCCGAGACCCATCCCCTGGCCCTGGGCGTCTTCGGCACCTTCGGCCTAGAAGCTGCGAACGCCGTC
>CAZPYZ010000412.1:0-2473 GCA_964590215.1 uncultured Dehalococcoidia bacterium
GGGCGTGGTCGGCTTCAGCGACGATGGACAGCCCTCCTGGCACGCGGGGGTAACCCGCCATGCCATGGAGTATTCGCTGGCCCTGGGACTGCCTATCATCGATCACTGCCAGGACCTTGCCCTGACAAAGGGGTCGAGTATGAACGAGGGGGACGTGGCGGCGCGGCTGGGCCTCAAGGGCTGGCCCGCCGCCGCGGAGGAGATGATGGTCGCCCGGGACATCCAGCTCGCCAGACTCACCGGCGCCCGGGTGCACATCGCCCACATCAGTACCGCCGGCGCGGTGGAGCTGGTACGGCTGGCCAAGAGGGAAGGACTGCCCGTAACCGCAGAGGTCACCCCTCATCACCTCACCCTCACCGACCGGCGGGTGCTGGGACCGGGCTATGGGCTAGTGGGGTTGGCCTTCGCGGCTGATCGGTCGTCTCACCCTCATCCTAACCCTCTCCCTGAGGGAGAGGGGATCTCTCAACCCTACGACACCGCGGCGAAGGTGAACCCTCCTCTTCGAAGGGTGGAGGACGTGGCGGCGGTCACTGCGGGCCTCCTGGACGGGACCATCGACTGCATCGCAACGGACCACGCGCCCCACGCGCGGGAGGATAAACTCTGCGAGTTCGACATCGCGGCAAATGGCATCAGCGGGTTCGAGACCGCCTTCAGCGCGGTGATGAGCCTGGTTCATCGGGGAGTGTTCGACATCACCTTCCTGATTGCGAAGATGGCCTGGGAGCCGGCTAGGTGGCTAGCGGTCAGTGCACAGACTACAGGTAGCGCCCGGGGTGTGGGGCATCTGGTCCCCGAGGGGCTTGGCACCCTGGCCATGGACGCGCCGGCAGACGTGGTACTGATCGACCCCGATGCCGAGTGGACTGTCGATCCTGAGCGGTTCCTCTCGAAGGGGAAGAACAGTCCGTACGGCGGGGTCGTGATGACGGGGAAAGTCGTGGCCACGTACTCGGCGGGGGTGCTGGCGTACGGATGAAGGGGGAGCGTGGGAGCAGGGGAGTGCAAAGAGGAGATGCTTCGGTCCGCCCGCCCCGCATCCCAGCGACCCCTGCTCCTTCAAGCATGACAGGCGGATGGTTTTATCAGTTGGGGAATAGCCGAAGGCTGGGTGGATTCGTCAAAATGGCGGCTGCCAGCTCAGCATGACGGATAAAACGGCGCACCTGGTGCTCTCCGACGGGACCGTCTTTGAGGGACTGGGGTTTGGCGCGCCTGTGCGAGCGGTGGGCGAGGTCGTGTTCAATACCAGCATGACCGGGTACCAGGAAGTACTGACGGACCCCTCCTACGCGGGCCAGATCGTGGCCATGACCTACCCCCTCATCGGGAACTATGGCGTGAACGCCGAGGACTTCGAGTCGAGAGGGGTGCAGGTCCGGGGCTTCGTGGTCCGGGAACACTGCCGGGAACCAAGCCACTGGGAGTCCAGCGGAACGCTGGGGGAGTTCCTCGCGGCGAGGGGGATCCCCGGCATAGAGGGGATCGATACGCGGGCCCTCACACGCCGCCTCCGCCGCGAAGGCGTCATGATGGGCACCATCAGCAGTGACGAGGGACCAGAGGCGGCGCTGACGCGGCTGCGGAACCAGCCGTTATACGGTGAAACGGACTTCGTACGTGCAGTAACGACGCCGGCGCCGTACGGGTGGGGGGAGGGAAAGCTGACGCTGCTGGGGCCTCGGGCTCGCCCTCACTCTTCCCCTGGGTCTAAGGGAGAGGGGAAGCCCTATGTCCTCGTGGTGGACTTCGGGCTGAAGTTCAACATCCTGCGGGCCCTCACCTCCCGCGGCTGTGTGGTCGGCGCGGTCCCCGCTACCGCCACCCTGGAGCAGCTGCTGGAGTTTAAACCGGACGGTATCGTGCTCTCTCCCGGCCCCGGCGACCCAGCCCTGCTGGATTACGCCGTCAAGATGGTACGAGGGCTGCTGGAGATCCGGCAGCCCGATGGCGCCTCGATGCCCATCCTGGGGATCTGCCTGGGGCACCAACTCTTGGGGAGGGCGCTGGGGGCAGGCACCTTCAAATTGAAGTTCGGACACCGAGGGGCGAACCATCCGGTGCAAGAGCTGGAGACAGGGCGAGTACACATCACCAGCCAGAACCATGGCTATGCTCTGGACGGGGCGGGGCTGGGCAAGGACGCGCAGATTACCCACCTCAGCCTGAACGACGGCACGGTGGAGGGGTTGAAGCACCGGCGGCTGCCGGTGCTTTCGATCCAGTACCACTCGGAGGCCTCTCCGGGTCCTCGGGACAACATGTATGTGTTCGACCGCTTCCTCGAGTTCGTGGCGCCCCGGGAATAGCTTCTTGGCCCCCGCTGGACGTAGTGCGTGGTGCGTCGTGAGTGGGACTCCCCCACCTACTCACCACTCCCTACGCACTACTCACAACGCGAACAGAATTTGCGTTAACCCGCCAGTTGGCTTCTAGAGACCAGAGACCGGAGACTAAGAAACTCGAC
>CAZPYZ010000412.1:2573-4554 GCA_964590215.1 uncultured Dehalococcoidia bacterium
TTGGACCTCGGACCTCGGACCTTGGACCTCGATGAGTAGACTACGCGTCATGGCGCTTGCCGGATTGGCCCTTGGGGCCCTGTTCGCCCTCGGCTTTCGGTTTTTCCGGCTGGAGTTGGAGACGGGACCCGGCGGGCTGCGTCTGGCTCAGGTCGTGGAACTGGAGACGATGCCCTGGCAGGCGGCGGACACCGGTTGGCTCGCTATCGCGAGCCCTGGCATACCGCGTACCAACCAGAATTTCGCGGGCGGGCCGCTCACCATCGCCGGCAAGACCTATCCGCAGGGCCTGGGAACCTACCCTCAATCGGAAATCACTTACCGCCTGGATGGGACCTTCACTCGGTTTTCCAGCGAGGTCGGGGTCGACGACAAGACGGCGGCCGGACGGGGCCATAGCAGATTCCTGGTATTCGGGGATGCACAAAAGCTTTATGACAGCGGCGTGATGCGGAGCGGAGACCGGGCGAAGCAGGTGCGAGTCTTCCTCTCCAACATTGAAGAACTCAGGCTGGTGACCGTGGACGAGAGTCCGGATGGTGAGCCCGGGTTCACCAACTGGGCTGAGCCCAGGTTAGCCAAGGGGTTTTTCATCGAGGCATTGGGAGGCCAGATGAGCCAGGTCACCGGCCGCGTGCGGCGGGCGGTGGCGGCGGCGACTTCGGGTCCCCGGGAGCGGGAGGCCGAGCGATTGGCACAACTGGCCCGAGAGGAGTTCGCGGCGCTGAAGCCGCTGCTCATGGACGAGTATGCGGGAGTTGGCCCGGTCCAAGGAGTGCATGATGAGGCTCGATCGCGCTACGTGCTGGCCAATGATCGCCTCATCGTGACCATGGGATACCAAGGGGACAACCACGGATCCTTCTCTGTACTCGATAGAAGGAATGAGACGGCGCTACTGGTGGGCGCCAGCAGCAGTGTGACCGTAATAGGCGGCGCTGTTCTCGATAGGGTCAGGGTGAGCGGAGACCTGGGAGATGAGCCCTCGTTCAGCCTGGCCAGAGACAGCGAGCCTGTCGGGCCTCCGGTCTTCGTTCCAGTGGATGACGGAACATTTGGGGAGGGCACCGAACTGGCCGCTGCCTTTCGCTTCCCGCGGGTAGGACTGGTGGTTCGGGTGAAGCTGGCGCTCTACGAGGAGAGTGCTTCTCTGGTGTACCAGCTAGAAGTGCTGGAGGGCCCGCCGGCTCCGGCCTCCGTCAGCTTTGACCTGTTGGACTACCGCCACGCGCAGCTCGCTTTGGGAAGCTCCGCAGCCTACCTCACCGACTATGGCCGGCTCCGGCACGTGCAGCTACGGCCTGATGGGCTCGAACACAAGGACTATGTTGGCGAGGGAAAGCCACTGTTTATCTGGGCCAGTCAGCCTGCGCCCCGGGGGGTGGTCATCGCGGCCCTCGACGAGACAGAATTCCCATCGCGGGCCACGCTACAGGTACCACCGCGTCGAAGCACAGCACGGGTGAGGTTCACCTCATTCCCCTGCAAACCGGACGCCTGCAATGCTGGCCTGCTCTCATCCCGAGACGAGGCGCCTGGCATAAGGTCTCCCAGGCTGTACCTTGAATTCGTTCAGACGGCGAACCCAATCCATGCCCTCGCAAACTATCGAAAGATGACCGCGGAGCTGTATCCCGCACCCCCACTACCGCCCTGGTTCCGGTTCCAATGGAACAGCTGGTACACGTATTACATGGATATCACGAACGAGGAAATGCACCGGCAGGCGGATTACATCTACGAAAACCTGCGGGACTTGGGGCCGTGGAACATTGCCATCGACGCGGGTTGGTATGTGGCGGAGGGACGCGAGGGTGGAGACTGGCGGGCCATCGACTACGACAAGTTCCCGGAAGGCATCCGGCCAGTGGTGGACTACCTGGGGGAGCGGGACGTCAGGACCATCCTTTACTTCTCCGCGCCGTATCTAGACCTGTCTCTTATACACATCTCCGAGCCCACGAGACTAGGCATGATCTCG
>CAZPYZ010000413.1:0-4552 GCA_964590215.1 uncultured Dehalococcoidia bacterium
CAGGGCGATATCAGGGGTGCGGTCCACCCGCTGCCAGGCCGCGCCGGTGCCGTAGGTGGTGGTGTAAAAGATAGCTGCGATGGTGAAACCGTTGGCGTCGGGACCTGTCACCCGCTGGAGGGCCTCAGTGCCGTCGTCCTTGAGGAAATCCACCGCGCTGCTGGCGGTATAGGCGGTGTTGGTGAGGCCGGTGTCCCTCCAGGAGGCGCCGCCGTTGGTGCTCTTGGCGAGCCCGCCAAGGTTGCCGGAGGAGGTCCAGTACACGGTGCTGGCCGCGCTGCGATGGCCGGCGACTCGGGTCTGCACGCTGGTGCCGAAGGTGACGAACGTATCGATCCGAGCCTCCGCCACGTCGGGGTCGCCGTCTGCGTCGCTCGCGGAGAAGCTGTTGCCGGCGTTGGTACTGCGGCAGACGGTATTGGAGGCCTCACGAGCGGCCACGATCTTGGCGTCGGAGCCGTTGCCGGTGACGGTGAGGGAAGAGAAGGGGGCCCGACAGGCGGCCTGCTCGTCGGCGGTCTTGTCCTCCCAGGCGCCGGTGAACTTGAAGACGGCGCCCAGGCCGGTGACGGTGCTGCCCCCCGCGGCGTACCAGTTGCCGTTGACCTCGTAGATATCGTCGAAGGCCACCTGGCCGGTCGTCGCAAGGCCGAGGCCGGGCAGGATGCCGCCGCCAGTCGAGCCGAAGTCATTCGCCGTCATGATCAAGGCCCGAGTATCGGCCGCTCCGGCTAGGAGCACGCCCAGCACAATGGGCTCCTGGGTGGCGTTTTCGTTGTAAGCAAGGTGAAGGGCCACGTTGCCCGCCGCGAAGGCTCCGCCGTTGCAGCCGGTGCAGGTAGTGGCGACCCAGCCGGTCACGCCCCCGCTGGATTTGAACAGCGCGGCCGAAACGGTGTTCACCGCGGAGGTCCCGCTGGTGGCGCCGCCGATGGCGATGGCGCCCGAGCTGTCCGCGAAGTTGAAGTCCGTGGAGAGGGCCACTGTGCGGTAGTCGATGGGGCCGCCTGCCACCGTGGGGTTGACTGGCGTCCCGAAGGTGAGCCCGCCGTCGGTGGAGAAGGTCAGGCGGTCGCTGGCCTCGCCGCCGGTGGCATCACCATCGGAGAAGACGGCGATGACGAAGTTATCGTTGGGATAGTCGGGCGAGACCGCGATGCCGCGGATGCGGATGAGGTCAGCCTCGGGCATGCCGCTCATCCGGGCGGCGCGCCACTTCAAACCCCCATCGGTGGACCGGGCGATCCAAGGCTGCCGGTCGGCCGCGAGGGTGCCGTCGCAGAGGCCGTCGCCGTCGATATCGGTATCGTCCTGGTCGTTGCAGTCCGCTGAGGCGCCGCCGCCGTCGGTGGCTAGGGCCCCGTCGCGGTCAAAGCCGGCACCTGCGACGAACAGGTCCCCGTTGGGCGCGACGGCCATCGCGTGGAGCACGTGGCCGAAGGCCGGCAGCCGGCGGAAACCGAAGGCAGGGTCCGCGTCCGCCTCGTCCGTCAGCACCGGACGAACGTCGCTCCACTCCAGGGTCGCGGCCTTCACTATCCGAGGGGCGAAGACGCTACCAGCCCCCGGGGGCAGCCCAGCGGAGAGGGGCAAGGTTGCGAGGACCAGGGTAACCGCGGCGACGGTGCGCATCACCAGGCTCGCCGACAGCTTCCGTCTCATAGCTCCTCCTTCGCCCCAGGGCCAAGGAAGGTCGGAACTTGGGGCCTCCGCACGCCCCCCTTCGACCGTGTCCGTTCCCTACCCGAGACCTACTAGGCCGGTGAGGACTACCTGCCGGCCAGCCAGCGCAAGATAGCCTGGAGGTCCGCGACCGTGGTGCCACCCACGCCATCGACGTCGGCGGTCGTTACGCCAGCACATCCGGTGTGAGGCGGGCCGCCGACCAATTGTAACGCGCAGCGGGCGTCTGTGAGGTCGACGTCGGAATCCCCGTCTACGTTGAGTTTCCTCACCTGGATGGCCAGCGTCGCGGTGGCAACGCCGCCATTCCCATCGGACACCTGGTAGCTTAAGCTGTCCGCCCCCGGGGCAGTCAGCGTTGTGTTGTACTGGATCACCCTGGCAACGCTGTCTACCGTCGCGGTACCTCTGGCGGGGCCCGCGACGATGGAGATACTCAATGGGTCGCCATCCAGGTCCTCATCGTTCGCCAGGACCTTCAAACGATTATCGACGGCAAGAGACGCGACCAGTACGTCGCTCCCGGGGAGAGGTGCGATGTTGGACAGGGCCTTGAAGAAGTTCGCCCTACCGGCGCCATCCCAATCGGGGCCGGCGTTGGGGATGTCGTTAGGGTCGTCAGGCAGGTTCTGGGCCGTGACTTTGAGCCGGCTCCGGACCTGCTCCGGGGTCAGGTTAGGCAAACGCGAAAGGATGAGCCCGGCCAGGCCGCTGACCAGAGCCGCGGCATGAGAGGTGCCGGACCCGCTCACGTATCGAGCCGTCCCTGCGGGGCAGCCCACCGCCACGTCGGCGACGCTGCAAACGCTGGTGGAAAAGATGGCCACGCCCGGAGCCACCACGTCCACCCCGTGAGGGGCGCCCGAGGCCAGGCTGACGCCCCAGTTGGAGAAGAAGGCCCGGCCGTCGGGGTCAAAGCGGTCGGAGGCCCCCACGGCGATGGTGCTGGGCGCACAGGCCGGGCAGAAAATGGGGCTGCTGTTGTCGTTCCCCGCTGCGGCAACGACCACCGCGCCGAAGGTATCGTGGGCGGCCTCGATGGCGGCCTTTTCGGCCAGTGTTAGCCCGAAGCCGCCAAAACTCAGGTTGATTACCCTGGCGCCCATCTGTGCGGCATAGCTGATCCCGTCCGCGGCGTCGCTGGCCCGCAGCGTCCCCTCCGGGTTGCCCACCCGCACCGCCATCAGCCGGCAGTGCCAGCAAACGCCGGTGATACCCTGCGCATTGTTGCTGGCGGCCGCGGCGATACCGGCCATGGCGGTCCCGTGCTCAACCCCGGGGTCGGCCACCCCATCGAAGTCGTCGTCGACGCCGTTCCCCGCCGCAGGGTCTCCGGCGCGCACGCAAGGGTCGCCATCGCCTAGCTGATTTGACGCGAAGGGGTTCCCGGTCTCAGCTCCCACGAAGTCGAAGCCGAAAACATCGTCGACACGGCCATTGCCGTCGTCATCGATGCCGTTTCCAGGAATTTCCCCGGCGTTTCGCCACAGCTTGTCAGCCAGGTCCGGATGAGTGCACATCACGCCACTATCGACAATGGCGATGACCACGGAGCTATTGCCTGTCTGCACTCCCCAGCCGGCCTCTGCCTGCAGCAGGTCGAAGTACCACTTCTGCTGGGTGGGGTAGGACGTATCGTTCGGAATCAGCGGCGCCGCCGGCCCCGTCGCCAGAGGGATCCATACGTCGGGCTCGGCCCACTCCACCGCCGCTTCCGAGCGGTATCTGGCCAGCAGCTCTTCCTGGGTAGTCTGAGGCGGGACCCGAAGGGTATTCACCCCCGTGACTGAGTTCTCCGAATGGGATACGGCGCCGGTGGACCGGTGCAGCCCTTCCACTGCGTGCCGCGCCGCGCCGGTCCTGAACTTCACCAGGATCTCCGTCAGGATTGGACGCCGAGATGCCGGCCCGTGGGCCGGCTGGGATTCTGCAGGCCCGACAGGTTTTATTTGTGCCTCGGAACCCTGCTCTGCTCGGCCCGGAGGGGCATCGCGCGGGGTGCCGGGGTTCCGTTCACCTTCGTGCCCTGGCGCGCCCTGGGTGGACGCGCGCGGCTGTCCCGTCTTGAAGTTCCACACCTCGGACCATGGCACGGGCGTCCCATCCCCCTGGACCCGCGGCCGGACTCGCCAGTAGTAGACTGTCTCAGCCTCCAGGGGGAATTGGTCCGGGATTCGATAGCTGTTCGGCGGGTTCGTTGCTCCGCCGTGCCGGAGTTCCCAGTACAGGAACGCTGCCGGCCCAAACTCAGGGTCTTTGCTGACCTGGACTTCGTAGTAAAAAATCCGAAGGTTGCTGTTGGCCCACTGCAAAGTCGGCGTGACTCCCGGCGCCTCCCCGCCCACCGCCGGGCCCAGGGGCGTGATGGTGGCGCTGGTGGGCGGCGCGGTCTTGAAACTGCCGGGCGCCCAGTGGCTCCACCCTGCGTCCTTTTCCCCCAGGGCGAGCGTTGAAGCCGTGGTCCGCACCCGCCAGGTGTAGCTCATCCCGGGCAGCATGACGTAGTTCCCGGCACCGAACGCCGGCGCCTGCACTTGATAGGTCTCCTCGTTCCCTGAGCCTGTCGAAGCGTCCCGGATCAGGTTGATGCCGGGGCCGTCGTTGTTGTGGGGGATGACCTGCAACTGATACTGGGTCGTACCTGGTGGGTTGGTCCATACAAGGGCGGGCGCCAGGACTGAGCTGATAAAGCCCGGCGCCGGTGCGACGAGCATCGGTTTGGGCAGCTCCACCACCACCGTGAACAGGCCGGCGCTGGTGGTCGAGGCGGTGAGGGTCGCGGCAAGCGCGTTCGCGGTCGCGGCCAGGTCAGTCCAGCGCCGGCCCGCAGGGTCGTAGACCAGAAGCTTCAGGGCGCGCACGTCTCCTC
>CAZPYZ010000414.1:0-4544 GCA_964590215.1 uncultured Dehalococcoidia bacterium
TGCTGACTCCTCAAACATGAACAGTTACGCCTGCGAGCAAGGCAGTTGCGCTGATAGCTCGCAACCTGGTAGCTCGTAGCTGAGCGCCTGCTACACTGGGGACGGCATGTCGCAAGCTCCCCCCGGCAATGTAGAGCGGGCGTCTTCGCCCGCTGGCGGTGGCCCCGCAGAACCGCGCTCGGCCAGTCCCCTCAATGCCCTGAGCCTCCGCGCCATCCCCCTCTACTCCACCTTCTTCCTGTGGGGCTTCGGGACCGGGGCGCAGCAGCTGGCCCGGCCCCTCTTCGCTCGGTCTTTCGGCGTCGACGTCTTTCTGGTGACCTTGGTGGCCGCCGCCAACTCCGCAGCCCACCTGGTGACTGCCCCGACCACTGGCTTCCTCACCGACCGTTTCGGCCGCAAACCGCTGGTCATCGTTGGGAATGCTCTCCGGGGGGTGACCACCCTGTTGCAGTACTTCGCCACCAGCTACTGGCAGTTCTTCCTCTTGGAGTTCATCGGCGCGGTCGGTGTCTCCGCTTGGGCCACTGGGGCGTCCATTGTGATGGCCGATATCACCGAGCGGGAGAACCGCGGCCGGGCCGTCGCCGTGCGAGGTCTGGCGAGCCGCCTGGGGACGATGACCGGCCCTTTCCTGGGAGGAGTGTTGGCCACGGCCTTCGGCCTCCGCTCCCTGTTCCTCTTCAACGCGATCACCAAGATCCCCATCCACCTGATCACCTGGCACCTGGTGCGGGAAACCCGCCCGGAGGCTGCGCGCACCTCGCGGGGCGTCGAGGATCTTGCTGTCTACCGCCAGCCTTCAGGCGCGCTTCTGGCGCCCCTGCGCATGCGGCGGGGAGACCTGCCGGACCTCTCTCTGTTACTGCGGCCCGCCGTGCTCGTGCTCGCCCTGGCGACCCTCTGCATGAGCATGACGGGCGCCCAGGGCATCCTTGGGACCCTCTTCCCCGTGTATGCTCAGGAGAAGGCGGGTCTCAATACGGCCGACATCGGGATCATGATCAGCCTTGCTTGGGTGGCCGGCTTCCTGGTCTCCTACCCCAACGGGGTGGTCATCGATCGCTGGGGCCGGAAGAAGGCCTTTATCCCTGGCCTGCTGGTCCTCGCCGTCGCCGCCTACCTCCTCGGACGGGTGACCGATCACCAAGGCGTTCTGATGATGATGCTGGTGTACGGGCTTGGCGAGGGGATGACCCATGGGTCGTCTGAGGTCTACGCGATGGATCTGGCGCCTGCCCGGGGCCGCGGCGCCTTCCTGGGCATCTGGGCGACGCTGCGCAACATCGGTGGCCTCGTGGCGCCGCTCTTCATCGGCGCCACCGCCCAGTTCTTCGACATCTCCACTGCCTTCGCCCTCGTGGGAGTGCTTCTGGTCCTCAGCGGCCTGCTCATGGCCCTGTTCGGTCAGGAGACCCGCCGCGCCGAGTCCCCCGTCATTGGAGGCCACTGATGGCAAACGATACCATCTACCTTCCCGGTCCTGCTGCGAACGACAGCACCCAGCGCCACCTCGTGCCCGATGCGGCCGTCCGCGGAGACCTGCTCTTCACGGGCGGCGTCGCGGGATACGACCCAACCGGCCGGCTGCCCGAAACCCACGAAGAGCAAGCCGCACTGGTGTACGAGCGTATCGGCTCCATCCTAGAGCTGGCCGGCTTCTCGCCGGACGAGATCGGCCACTGGTTCATCTGGGCGCCCGACCGGCACAGCAGGATCGGTCCTATCAACCCCCATTGGGAGCGACTGTTCCCAGACATCGAGAGCCGTCCTGCCCGGCACGCCCTGGCCCGCCAGCTGGACCCCGGCGTGCACTACCGCATCGAGATCATCGCGGTCAAGAACGCGCAGCGGCGGAGCTACGAGATCAACGATAGGGTCTATCATACCGGCGGCACCGCCACCCCCGGCTTCATGCCCTTCGGGACGGCCATGGGCGACATCCTGTTCACCGGCCCCACCTACGGGATGTACGCCGCCACCCGGAGGATGGGTGAAACGGCCTACAAGCAGGCAGAGCTCTGTCTGGAGTGCAACCAGGAACTCTTCAAGCTCACGGGCCACAGCCTGGAGAACATGGCCCAGATGTTCGTCTGGTATCACGACGCCGAAAGCCGCGAGGCGGCAAAGCAGTTCACGGAGATCATGTTTCCCGACAGGCAGGACCGCCCCGCCATCCACTACATCTACTCGCAGTTGCCCTACTGGCCGGACCCGGAGGTCCAGGGCCAGTTCCTCATCCAGTACGACATCATCGGCGTCCGCGGTGCCCGGCGCAGGGTTATCAACCTGCCGGGTATCCGGCCGGTGGACGGCGACCAGGGCGAAGGGCCGGCCGCCGTCGTCATGGGCAACCTCTGTTTCACCGCTGTCTGCCTGGGCCCGGACCCACGCACCGGCGAACTGGCCGGTTCCCTGGAACAGCAGGTCAGGCATGCCTTCGGCAACGCACTAGCGCTGATAGAGACGGGCGGGTTCCGCGCGTCCGACACCGGTCACATCTATGTCTGGTACCAGGATCACGGCGTCAGGGAGACGGTCGACAGGGTCTGGGCGGAGGTGTTCCCACGGATGGAGGACCGGCCCGCCCGGCACTGCGTCGTCGCTGAACTCCCCGCCGGCGCCCTGGTGGGGGTCGAGGTCACTGCGGCGCGGTGAGGCGCGTCGCGGTGCGTACCAGTGATACGCTCTAATACAAAACACACGCGCGACGCTGGGAGGAACCGATGGAAGACCGTGGATTTCCTGGACCGGATGGGCTGACCCGCAGGGGGCTGCTGCGAACCGGCGCGTTGACTGCCGCCGGGTTGGCGGCGGCCTGCGCGCCGGCCGCGCCACCGCCGGTGGGCCAATTGGACCCCGCGCCGGCCGGCAGCGGCCAGGAAAGCTGGCAGGCGCAGTGGGACGCCCTGGTCACTGCTGCCAAGAAGGAGGGGCAGCTGGTCGTCCAGGTGCCCCTCGGCACCGGCTTCCGGGTCGCCATGGACGCCTTCGCCAAAGCCTTTCCCGGCGTCGAGCCCGAACTGCAGCAGTTTCCCGACTCTAATGCCTACATCCCCAAGATCTCCGGGGAGCGGAAGGCGGGCATTTACACCTTCGACGTGGGCGCCACCACCGTCACCCCAATGCTGCAGGTCTTTAAGCCCGAGGGGTTCATCGAACCGCTGAAGCCGGCGATTATCCGCCCCGACGTGCTGGATGACAAGGCCTGGCACGGTGGTTTCACCAGCCGGTTCGCCGACCTCACCAAGACCCACGTGTTCCGCCATCAGGTGCAGGTGATCCGCTCGGTGTTCATCAATACCGATCTCGTCAAGGAGGATGAGATCAAGGCCCTCGACGACCTGCTCGACCCCAAGTGGAAGGGAAAGATCGTCACCAGCGACGTTACCCAAGGCTACGTCTACACACCAGCAGTCCTCATCCGGGAGTCCAAGGGCGAGGCCTGGCTGAAACGCTTGTTCATCGACCAGGCGCCCCAGACCATCCGGGACCGGCGCCAGTCCGTGGAGGCGCTGGTCCGTGGAAAGGCGTCCATCGGCTTCGGGCTGCACCCCATCGTCATGAGGGACTTTCTGGCGGAGGGCGGGTTCAAGAACATCAAAAACCTCGACATCGCCGGTTTCGAGGCCGGCGACGTCCTGGTCCTGTTCAACCGGGCGCCTCACCCCAACGCCGCCAAGCTGTTCATCAACTGGCTGCTCACCAAAGAAGGACAGACCGCCTGGTCCGCCGCCGTCAAGGAAAACAGCGCCCGAACCGATGTCCCGGTGGTGAACCCGGACAGCGCACCGGGCAAGGTGGCCTTCGAGAGTCCATCACAGGAAGAGTGGTTGCCCAAGACCGAGGCTACCCAGGACTTCCTCAAGAAATTGGTGCTGTAGACCATGGCCGCATCTAGGGCTGCCGTCTTCGTTGGGCCCGGGAAGCCGTTGGAGATCCAGGAGTTCCCGGTGCCCGACCCGCCGCCCGGCGGCGCCATCGTGCAGATGGACATGGCCGCCGTCTGCGGGACTGACGTCCACAACGCGCACCTCCCCACAACCCCCCATCCCATGATCTTCGGCCACGAGAACGTGGCGATCCTCTCCATGGCAGGGCGGGGTTTGGACCGGGACGTCCTGGGCCAGCCCCTGCGGGAGGGGGACCGGGTGATCTTCCGTGAGGCGCCTTGCGGCCGCTGCTTTGGCTGCGCCCTTGGAGAGAACTGCGAGAACTCGACCACCTACGGGATGCGCCCGTTCAGGGACCCACCGCACATCACCGGCGGCTTCAGCCAGTACGTCTATATCGACCCTGCGCGCCCCTGGCTGCTGCGGGTCCCTGACGGCCTGTCTACGGAACGAGCCCTCCTCAGCGTCATTGGGAACCACACCGTCTTGCGCGGCATCCAGCGCATGGGCGGAATCACCATGGCCGACACCGTGGTCGTCCAGGGCTCCGGCCCCATAGGCATAGGCGCCCTGATCCAGTCGAAGATCGCCGGGTCGCAGCGTGTGATCGTGCTGGGCGCGCCGGCCCATCGCCTGGAACTCGCCACACAG
>CAZPYZ010000415.1:0-4542 GCA_964590215.1 uncultured Dehalococcoidia bacterium
GGGTAAGCGCGTCGATGCGGTCTTGCTCGTACAGCCGCCAGGGCAAGAGGAGCTGGGGGACAGTGAGGAGGAAAAAGCCGCCGGCGGGCTTGGGTGTTTCGAGGAAGCGCGCTGTGGGCGGCCAAGATAGAGAACTTGGAGCAGCGGGACGTTCAGCATGGAAAATCGCGTGGGCAGGCGCACCTGCCGCCATAGAGCAACCCCTTTCTCACTATCAGGGGATGCAAACGGCTAACAGGCATGATAAAATAGAAAAAGCACTCAGCAGGGGAGTACTGGTACATGGTGCCCTGAGCCACTGGCCTCCCCGGGAGAGCGGGTTGAACGGTGCGGAAAACCGTTAGCACCCCCGGGAGAGCGCTGGTCAATAGTGCCCGTGAGCCGCTGCTATCCCCGTCTGGATGCCAGCCCCGCGTGCTGGGTTAGCCGGCCAAGCTTTGCAGCACGCGGGGTGCCTCAGACAACCGACGAGATAGCTCATCCACATCTATCGTTCATCCATATCGTCTTTCCCTTTCCATTAAGCAAACCTGGTGCCACACGTCGGTGACCCGCTGATACCGCCTGGAAAGCGCCTTCGTGGGAAAACCCACTTCCGGGTCTGAACCTGCAAGTGCACCAATTCTGGGGCAGCCCAGCCGCAGTACTGGCTAGAAGCGCTGTGTTTTCAAAAGGTTGTGCCCATTCTGCGCTACTGCCCCAAGGTTGGTGCAGTGCCTCCGCCTTCTTCAGGAAAATCCATGGTTTTTCAGACAGTTACCTCTCTCTCAGCTATCTGCCCCAATCTTGGGGCACCCCCCATGAACCCGCATCCACAGCGGCTTCGTGGGTTAGCAGGGCCCACACGTATCCGGCATACGGGGCTCGAGGGCCTGGGGGGCACGCCAGCCATCATACGAACTCGATGTTCACCAGGTAGCCCCGCTCGTCGAAGTCAAGGACCACCGTCGCCGTCGGGGCCTCGTATGTGATCGTTTTATTGACCAGGCTGGGCTCCACCACCTCGGCGGTCCGAGGGAGATCGCCGGCCAGGGAGATCTCGGCCAGATCCTCGGGTGGTTGCAGCTGTTCAGCCTCCCATGGCGTATGCTCGCGCAGGAGCTTCCACAGGTCCGTGATATGGATGCGCGCCATCCGATCACCTCTCGGATCACAGTTCCGTGAACCGTCCGGTGTTCCTGGTGAACCCTGCGCTGGACGGGAACACCGAGACGATGGTCCGTGTCGTCGGATTGATGACGATCGCGAGGCCCTGCCCGCCAAACATGGTTACTGATGGGGCAAAGATCCGGATCGTTCCGCCGTGTTGAGCATCGAGGAACCGACGTGCCTGGGGGTCGGCGATGAGCTCGTCCAACCGTGCAAGACTGACCTGGCCTTGCAGGCGTCCAGCCAGGCGCGCGGCCGCTTCTCGGGTGATGAGGAAGCCCGCCGGCGTCCGCACGCCAACCTGCACCGCCACCCCAGTCGGTCCCACCACAAACCACCTGGAGCCAGGACGACTGGGCATCTCATGCTGGCCCGCTGCACGACCGAGACCGGCGACCTCTCAGGCTATAGAGGTCTGTCAGGCGATTCTCCCGGTCACGCAGGTCCAGGGGCATATCGAGGTACTCCCATACAAGGTAGTCCTCTAGAAGGTACTCCTCACCCAACCATCACCCTGTCCCGACACGGCTCGGGAGGTGCCAGCACGGCCACCACCATCGGAACCCCTTGCCATGGAGTACCTTAATCAGGACTACCTATTAGAGGTAGTCCTCTATGGGGTAATCATCCCTTTCTGCTGTAGCACCTCCTTGCCCTCCCATTGGACATGCTCGACGTCGAGGCCAGCCTCCGGGATGGCGGTGAGGGCGATCCCTTCGGCCGTCCTGTCGTTGAGGATTTCCACCGGGTGGAGCACCCGATAGAGCTTGCCGGCCTGCATGGCTGACTTCGGCTCATGGATACGGATGATGTGGCGCTTCCGGCAGAGGCCCTCAAGGGCACGAATGATCGAGTTCCGGTGGGTAAACGGGCTTCCTTCGAGCAGGAAAGCATGACTGGCCCGGCAGCAGTTCAAGCGCGCGGGCGAACCGAAGCTGTAGCGCCAGAGCTTGCGGTAGACGATGTACTCGTAGGGATCCTGGAGGCGGGCAAGCTGATCCTCGACGTCGTGGTCGACGAAGAACCCCGAGCGCTCGGGGAACATCGCCCTGCCCAGCACGAGTGTCAGGCCGGCATGGAGACGAGCCGGGGTGACTCCCCCCTCAGCGCTCGGTATGTGCTCGGGTGCCCCAGAAGAAAGGGGAGGACTTCCACCCGCCTTCCCACCGTAGAAGAGCTCCATGACCTCGTCATCGCTGAGCCGGGGCCGCGGCACTTCGAGCAACAGAGGCTCCCGTGGTTTGCGCTGCGCCATCGCCTATCGGGCCTCCGCCAGAAGTTTGGCCACTTGCATGAAGGACTCGGCAGCGCGACTCTTGGGGCTGTACTCGAAGATCGTCTGCTTCTTGGCCAAGGCCTTCAGGAGATTCGTATCGACAGGGATCCCCGGGAGGATCTTTCCAGTGGTCCCGTACGTCGTCTTCAATGCTTCCAGGACAGCTGAGCTGATATTGGTGCGCAGGTCGACGAAGGTGGGGAGAAAGCCGGCGATCGTCAGCTGCAGGTCATGGTATTTCTTCATGAACTTCACTGATTCGAGGATCTGCGTAGCTCCCAGGAGCGCGAGGAAGTCCATTGAGACCGGGATGAGGAGTTCTTCGGCATACAGCAGCGCGTTCTGGTGCATGAGTGAGATCGACGGCGAGCAGTCCAGGACGACGTAATCATAGCGTTGCAAGGACGCCAGGCGGAGGCGCAGCAGTTCCTCGCGTCGCGGGATGGCCATCATCTGCATCTCGCCCATCGCCAGGGCCTTGGTAGCGATGATGCAGTCGAGGTTCCGCCTGGCCGGGACGATGCACTCGCTCAGCTTGATGTCCTCCATCAGGAGGTGGTAGAGGGTGAGATCATGCTTGATGCCGAGCGAGGAGGCGATCGACCCCTGCGGGTCCGTGTCCACCAGCAAGACCCGCTTGCCCAGGCTGGCCCATGCCGCGGCAAGGTTGATGGCCGTGATCGTCTTCCCGGAGCCTCCCTTCAGATTTTGCACGGCGAGCTTTCTCATCGCCTGCGGGCCCTCCGTCTGAGCTTGTTCGCCATGACCCGCCGCTGTCGGTCATCGACGTACTGCCAGATCAGCGCCAGGTCCCGCCGCACGAAGACACGGAAGCCGTGGTGGTCCCGCGCTGGCTCGGGAATTTTGCCCTGGCGGAGCCAGCGGAGCAGGGTATCTTTGGACACGCGGAGCATATCGGCCACTTCTTGGGTGGAGTACATCGTCTTCCTCGCGATCGCGCCGAGGGGAAGCGACCGCCAACAGTCCAACGGCTCCGGTGCGGCCGTCCATGGCCGCGTCACGGTTACCGATGACTCGTCTCACGTGCCGGGTATTCCTATATTTTACAAAGTTGCATATACCTTATGATAGGTCAACGTAGGTTGTCAAGCAAGAAGATTCGCCCGGCATGGCAGGGATGGAACGCCTGGGATGGCATCATCGAGCAGCCGCTCAGTACAGCCCGTCGGTCAGCCCGACCTCGAGCTCGTCCAGTACGTAGTGACGTGCCGTTGTCTCGATGCTCTTATGGCCGAGGGCCTTCTGGGCCAGGCGGATGTTCCGCGCGGCCAGCTGCGTGCCGACGAAGCGCCGGAAGTCGTGGGGCTTTACGTGGGCGAGGCGCACCCGGAGGGCGTACCTCTGCACGGTCCGCCAGGCGGCCGAGATATGCATGGGACGCGCCGTGGGACGGTTCCGACCGGCGAAGCTGGTGAAGAGATAACGGCTCTCCGCCGGGCGGCGGGCCAGCCAGGCCTGGATGCAGGCATAGGCTTCCTGGCCCAGCGGGGCCTCGCGGGGGATGGTCTGGTTCTTGCCCAGGACCTTGACCAGGAAGCGGCCGTCGCGCCGCACGATCTGGGCGTCGGTCAAGGTGACCACCTCGGAGACGCGGCACCCGGAGCTGGCCAGCGTATGGAGGAGGGCGCGGTCCCGCCACCCGATCAGCGTGTCCAGATCGGGGGCCTCGCAGAGGCGTCGCATCTGCCCTGGCGTGAGGCGGGTGCTGGTCTGCCGTTTCAGGCGGTCCTTGAGGGCCTTCTCCTGGACTCCGCGGACCCGCCGGAAGGCGTCCGCGGTAGCCTCGTCCACCACGCCCTGCGCGGCAGCCTCCTGGATGAGCCGCTTGATGGAGGCCAGGCGGCGGTTGATGGTGTGGGGGCTGAGGCGGGTCTCGTGTGCCAGGTGGGCGCGCCAGCGGGCCAGGCTTTCCGGTCGCAGGGCGACCTGGGGGTCGTGGCAAAAGCTTAGGTAGTGGGCCAGGTCCCGCCGGTAACCCTCGAGGGAGGCCGGTGCCAGCTGCCCCGCCAGGAGGGTCGGTGCCACCAGCGTCCAGCTGGTCGTCGGTGGGGGGGAATCGGTATCCCGCACAGAAATCCTTTTTTCTGTGCGCTGAG
>CAZPYZ010000416.1:0-4541 GCA_964590215.1 uncultured Dehalococcoidia bacterium
GGAGGCCCTCGAACGACTGGAGAGCCTGGGTGAGCGGGAGGACGTGATAATCGGGGCGCTCGTCGCCCTCTGCCTCGCGGATCTTGGCCGGACGGAGGAGGCGAAGGCACGCCTCGACTGGTTCCCGGCAAGGCCCTCCTCAGAGCCCCGGACCGAAACCATCAGCACTCTGCTGGCGTGCCTTCAGACTGAGGTCCTGATAGGCGACCGGGAGATGGTCGTCTGGCTTCTAGAGTTGCTGAAACCCTTCTCGGGCTTCCTGAGCACGCGCACGCGGGACCTATCCTGCATCGGCCGCGTCCTCGGCGACGCCGCGCTCTTCCTCGGCGACCCGACGGCGGCGAGGTCCTACTACCAGCAGGGGCTCGATCTCTGCCTGAAGACCCGCTTTCGTCCCGAGACTGCCCTCTGTCGCCTGGGCCTGGCCGAGGCGGAACTCGCCGCAACGCCGGGACGGCAGCCGGGCCCCGAAGCCCTCGCACACCTGGACTTCGCCATCGCCGAGTTTCGCGACATGAAAATGCAGCCGTCCCTGGAGCGGGCGCTTAAGCACAAGGGGCTGCTCACGGCGTGACCATCGTTATCGCGAGTTAATCCGCCAGTCCGCCCATGGGGATGCGAGGGAGGGCGTATGGGACGTCTGGAGAACAAAGTGGCCATTGTGACCGGGGCAGGCTCCGGGTTCGGGGCAGCTATTGCCCGCCGGTTCGCGGCAGAGGGCGCACGGGTAGTCCTGGCGGACATCGATGAGAAAGCGGCGCAGACCGTAGCGGCAGAGATCGCCGGTGAGGCCAGGGCTGTCCAAGTCGACGTGCGAAACAGTGGCGACGCGGCGAAGATGGTGGGCACGGCGGAATCGGCTTTCGGAGGGCTGGACATTCTGGTGAACAACGCCGGCGTCCCTATCAAGCGGGGGCCGGTGGAGGAGCTCGACGAGGCGGAATTCGACCGGGTTTTCGGCATCAACGTCAAGGGCGTGTGGCTGGGCGTCAAGTACGGAGTACCGGCGCTCCGGCGCAGAGGCGGCGGTGTGATCCTGAATACGTCCTCCATCGCCGCCGTCATCCCCAGGCCGGGGGGTGCGATCTACAGTGCCACCAAGGGCGCGGTGTCCAGCATGACCTTGGCCCTGGCCAAGGAGCTCGCCCCGACTATCCGGGTAAACGCCGTCCTGCCCGTGGCGGCGGTAACGAACTTCATGCGAATGTCCCGGCCGACCGACCCGGCCAGTGTCGCCGCCATGGCCGCCGAACTGCCCCTCCAACGGTTATGCGAGCCGGAGGATGTCGCGGCGGCAATGGCCTTCCTTGCTTCTGACGAGGCCAGGTTGATCACCGGTGTCTGCCTTCCCGTAGACGCGGGGCGGAGCCTCGGTACGTAGGCCGTAGCCTTGCGTTTAACGCCAATGCTGTTCCCGTTCCATACCCTGGTGGCTAGGTTGGGCATTGCCCATCGCGGGGGTTGTGGAGGGACCCATCTGCGAAATGTATGAAATCTGTGGATCGGCACCCCGGGGTGGGGAGGAGTGAGACCATGCGCGAGGCCAAGGAGTTTCGAGAGGGCGACTTCCTGAACCTGGCTGGCCAGCTCCACAAAGTGCGGTCCGTGGCGCATCACGCCGGCACGGGTCAATTCGGCGGGTCGGTCCGGGCGACCATCCAGAATCTTCAGACCGGCCATCTCACCGAGCTCCGCTGGGCCCCCGACCAGCGGTTGGACGACGCGCATCTGGACCGGGTGGAGATGCAGTTCCTCTACGTCGACCAGGACGTGGCCGTCTTCATGCACCCGGAGACCTACGAGCAGCTCGAGGTGCCGCGCAGCGCCCTGGAGAAGCTATTGCCCTTCCTGACAGAAGGCTCTATGGTCCACGTGCAGTTGTACCAGGACCGGCCGGTGGACGTGGAGATCTCGAAGAACGTGCCGGTGACGGTGGCGACTTGTGGCGCCGGGGTACGGGGGAGAGACCAGACGGCCCTGAAGGAAGCCACCCTGGAGAATGGCCTGACCATCCTGGTGCCCCAGTTCATCCAGCCTGGCGATACGGTGCTGGTGAACGTCGAAAGCCGCGAGTACGTGGAACGGGTCCGCCGCCGCTAACGGTCGATGCCCGAGCACCTCATACCCCATTGCACTGAACGGTCTTAGGACCCCCGACGTGCCACGTGGTCGTCGAAGGTTGGTTGCCAGGGGCCCGCCCCCAGGATAAACGGCTGCATCAGGGCCCGCTCCGCCTGCACGGTGTGCATGAGGTCGTGGGCGCCCCACTGGTGGAGCATCGCCTCCAGCGTGACGCTGCCCAATAAGTCATGACGAGCGCTCCTGGTCAGGTCCCCGGGCTGAAGCTGCGCCACCACCTCCAAGCTTGTCTTCCGGCAGGCATTGAACTCTTCAGCCAGAGCGGCCGGGGACAGGTGAGGGTTCGGTCTTAGACCGGGCTCGCCGGGATCGAAGTCGAGGATGTCGCCTCCCTCCCTAAACACGCGCAGTCGCAACTGGAACACTTGCCGTTCTGTGTCCACGAGGTGTTGAAGGCACTCCAGCGCTGACCATTGTCCCGGTGCCGGGGGCCGGGACAGTAATTCGGGGGCGATGCTCGCCGTTAGGCTCGTCCACCGACTGGGCGTGATGGCCAGGATTTCGGGACACCGCTTCAAGATCAGTTCCATCGTCTGGAGCCTGTTATTGGCAACGCAGAACCGTTTATGTAGGTTGCGGGACGGAGGTTGCCAAAGCTGCGTGATCCCGCGCTAGCCATCCTCCGGCCAGTGCAGCGCCTCGGCCAGGGCTTTGCCGGTGATCCACTCTTTATCCTCGGCGCTCAGGAAATCGAGGGCTTCTTGGTAGAGGGCAAGACACTCCCGATAGGTGCCGGGCAGCCGAGTGATGTCCGAGCCCCACAACATCCGCCGCGGGCCGAAGTTGTCGTAAACCCGCCGAAGTGGGGCATGAAGGTCCTTATGGGGGTAGGGTTGGGTGGAATAGGATGGCGAGGAGGAGACCTTGACGAGCACCTTGGGGTAGCGGGCAAGGGCCAGGAGATCATCAAAGCCCGCGAAGGCCGCGGCTCCCACCGTGCCGGTGACCAGCCCCATGTGATCCACCACCACCGTGAGCCCGGGATGGCGCTCGGCTATAGGCCGGACCTTTGCCGCCATCCCGGGGACGCTGAGCATCAAGGGGATCCCCAACCGTTCCGCGGCGCCCCAAAAGGGGTTGAGGGAGCCGTCGTCCAGCCAGCCGGCGAAGCGCGTCGGGTTGAAGGTCATCCGGATGCCCAGCATGTGCGGCTGCTTGAGCCAGCTCTCGAGCTGGGCGCTGGCGTCCTGGGCCCGGGGATCGAACCGGCCCATCACGGCAAAGCGGCCCGGGTACTTCCCAGCCCCTTCCAGCGCGGTGGCATTGTTCTCGCCCACCCAGGACGGAGGCACGATCACCGCGCGCTGAACGCCGGCCGCCGCCATCTCCGCCAGCATCTCCTCGGCGCTGAAGCCGTGGGGACGGACCCCATGGTGGGCGGACACCTCGGTCCCGGCCGGCCACGGGCGGTCTGGGCGGCTCGGTTCCCACAGATGGACCTGAGCGTCAGTTACAAGCATGAGTCCCCCCGACCGTTACAGGTCCGGCAGCCCGTCACATCCGCGTGAAGCTCCGAGTCCGGCGGCGGTACAATGCCGTGTCTGTCCCGATGCGCCGGCGCCGCCCGGCCAGCCAACGCCAGTATCGCGCCGAACGCGAAACACCTGGCTGGCCGGGCCGGCTGCATCGAGTTGTTAGGCGCCGGAGGAGTTCGCAAGTGCCGTTAACCGAAGCATGAGGGAGAAGGAACAACCATCTCGGGCCGGACCAAACAGCTCATTGAAGAGTGGCTTCCCGAACATCGTCTTCTCAGGGTGCGTGACCTGGAAGAAGGGATCGGTGTACTCGGGCTTATCTTCTATCTTCAATACTCCAGGCTCCAGCCGGTGGCCGGGCCGCCACCCAGTTTAAAGTAGGTCTCTTTAAACTGCTCCTTAGTAACTTCTTTCATGTCATAGGTGTCTCGAAGGCATAACGGTCTCGAGCTGAGCCGCCCGGCCAGCCAAGGCTGACTTAACTTCGTTGGGGCCGCGGTCAGGGGCGTACCTCAGCGGGCAGCCGGCCCAGGACCGCTTCGTAAACCTCACGGGCGAGGGTCAGCGCGTCCTGCGCTTCGGACAAAGGAGGCTCCGTCGACTCGCCGGGGTAGCGGTATCTCCAGACAAAGTCCGTCAGCATCGCAGCCCGCCGTAGCAGAGACTTCGGTCCACTTCGACACACAAGCCCCCGATCTCAGTAAGATTGTGCGTTTTGCGGAACGGCTGGCTGTGCCAGGTGAGAAAGCCCTTCATAGCTTTCTCGGCGGCCTGCTGCGCGTGGAAGACCGCGGTACCTGCAAGGGGAGGCGATGCAGCGAGCATCAGGTCCGCTGCGCGCAGATCATCAGCCGCCCGAAGGAGCCACGCCCCCGTCTCTGCCAGGAGCTCCGGGTCATGCGGCATAGAGCACTTTTCCTTCCTGCA
>CAZPYZ010000417.1:0-4525 GCA_964590215.1 uncultured Dehalococcoidia bacterium
AGTACGAGGAGCCAATTCACTCGCTGGTGCACCCCTTGTCCAAGCTCAACTCTCCCCAGTTCCCTTTCCAACCCTTCCAGGTGGAGGACCAAATCAGGCAATGGCCCCATATCAAGCTCGGTTGCACCACGGACCACATGGTCGCAGCCGGATTCTGGGGCTACATCGTTGCAATTGATAATCTTGCCCATGGGTGGACCTCCCGGGGGGAGAACTGGCGGCAGGCATTTTAGCATTGAGGGCAGGGCCACAGCCCGACCACTCGGTATACTTTACAGCGATGCGGCGGCTTGCGGTGCTCCTCCTCTCGGGGGGCCTGGACTCTACGACGGTGGCGGCGCTCGCCCGGCGCGAGGGCTACGAGGTGTCTGCGCTCACCGTCCACTATGGGCAGTCCCACGCTCGGGAGGTGGATGCGGCGCGGGGAGTTGCCCGGGCGCTGGGCCTCGAGCACCGGGTGGTGGATGTCTCCTTCTTCAAGGACTTGGCCTGGTACTCAGCTTTGACTCAACCGGAACGGTTTGCCCTCCCCCAGGCCCCACCACTGCGGGGGACAAGCCCCCGCGCTACGGGGTCAGAGGGGGCTCCGACGGACCCGACCTTGCGGGGGACAAACCCCCGCGCTGCGGGGTCAGAGGCGGGGTGCAGCCTCGAAGGGCCTGCGCCGCCAAGGGCCGTCCTGGGCGATCCGGGTCCGGCAGTCCGCGATGATATCGGGAGGGAGATCCCTCTCACTTACGTGCCCCTGCGGAACACGATGTTCCTCGCGCTCGGGGCGGCGTTGCTGGAGAGCGCCGCGCTGGATGCCATCGAGGTCGAGGGGGTTCCTCCCCAGGAAGTCGAGGCGAGCCTTTTTATCGCTGCCAATGCCATCGACTACAGCGGCTATCCCGACTGCCGGCCGGAGTACTACCAGGCACTGACGGAGGTGCTGCGGCTGGGGAGCAAGCTGGGAACCCAGCACGCGGCGCCCATGACCATCCGGACACCGCTCATCGACAAGAGCAAGGGCGATATCGTCCGCCTCGCGCTGGAGGTGGGGGCTCCCCTGGAACTGACCTGGAGCTGCTACGAGAGCGGACCGCAGCCATGCGGACGGTGCGACAGTTGCGTCCTCAGGGCGAAGGGGTTTAGGGAGGCGGGGGTCCAGGACCCCGCGCTGGGCACATGATGGCATGGACGCTCCACTCGCCGGGGCCGGTGGGGGCGCCTGCCCCACATCCTTGTAGCGACGACGAAGCTCCATGGCTCTAAAGGTCTCGCGCCTCCCCACCGGGGAGCCAGAAGTGTTCGTGTCCATCCAGGGCGAAGGGGTGACCGCGGGGATGCCGAGCGTGTTCATACGACTGTCCTTGTGCAACCTCCGCTGTAGCTGGTGCGACACCAAGTACACCTGGGACTGGGAGCGCTTCGACCCCAAGGATCAGATCATCAGCATAGAAGCGGAGGAGCTACTGCGCCGGGTCGATGCCACAGGAATGAAGAACGTGGTGATCACCGGTGGCGAGCCGTTACTACAGCAGCGGGCGTTGGAGCCGCTGGCCCGGGAGCTGGAGGCGCGGGGGCGGCGGATAGAGGTGGAGACGAACGGCACGATCCTCCCTGACCCAGACGTCGCGGCCTGCATCGCCCAATGGAACGTGTCGCCGAAGCTGGGGAACTCCGGTAACCCTAAGGGTGAACGAGGCGTGCCGGCGGCCGTCGTGTGGTTTGCAAGGCAGGACCATGCCTACTTCAAGTTCGTGGTCACCTCCCCTGAGGACCTGTCGGAGGTGGCCGGCCTGGTCGATAACTACGGGTTGTCCCGGGAGCGGGTCCTCCTGATGCCGGAAGGCACGGACCCGGCTACGATCCTGGAGCGGGGCAGGTGGCTGGTCGAGGAATGCATCGCCCACGGATACCGGTTCACCACCCGACACCATATCCTCCTCTGGGGAGATGTGCGGGGCAAATAGCCGTCCTGCGGCGATTACCCGCCTGACGTGGGACTGCTGTCGCGAGGGTTCGCGATGGTGCTGCGTAGCAACGTAGGCGTTTGCCGAAGCTGTATCGACAAAATGTTGTCGTTGTCGGCGCAAGCGCCTAGACGGGGACGGGCGGGCGTTAGAGGCAAGGGAATCTGCGTGAGCGGGGAATCCATGTACCAACACGTCCCAGTCGTGTTCCACGTGCCCCAAGGGCCCCGTTCCGGGCGCAGTCCCGGAACGGGCGTAGGATCTTGGATGAGGCTAAGTGGCAGGGGCTGGGCACTGAGCGTAGGATAGCGGCGTGTATCGGCCCCGCCGCCTGATCTCGCTGGTAGTCGTGGGACTCCTGCTCCTGTCCATCGTTACTCCGCCAGCGCAGGCCGTCGTCAAGAGCACCCTCTTTCTGCTTCAACTCCTGCCTGAGGCCCCTGATCTCCGCTGGCTCGGCCCGCCCGTGGTCCAAGAGCGGATCTCCCTCGGATACTGGGATGCGAGCCAAGATGCGCAGGTGGTGCGGCCCGCCTCAGGCACGCACAGCGGCGTGGTCCTGGTCCCGGGCCTCGATCTGGACCCGGAGGACTCGGTGCGCGCTCGGGCACTGGAGGGGATCGCCAGGTTGGGGCTGGCAGTGCTGGTGCCGCCCGCTGGAGGCATTACTCTCGCCCGAGAACATCCTGGCCAGGCAGCGGAAGAGCTGCTGGCAGAAGGGACGCAATCCGATCTCGCGGACCTGCTGGTCCTTGCCTTCCAGCGCCTCCAGGACATGGACTACGTGAAGAACAGGCGGGTTGGCTTCATGGGCTTTTCGGTAGGGGCCTCATTGGCCGCGATTGCAGCCGCAGATCCCCGCATCCGTGACCAGGTTGCCTTTCTGCACTGGTTCGGCGGCTTCTACAGCGCCCTGGACGCATCGACAGCGCTGCTCACGGAGCGGGTTTGGCTGGACGGACAGCCCGTATCCTGGACCCCCAACCCTTGGGCGGTGGACCGGGTCGAGCGATCTGGTTTGGTGACGATGGTCGAGCCGTCGAACGTGGCCGTGGTTGCCACGGACGAGGTCGAAGCGCTGCTGGCACGCCTGTCGCCTCGTGGCTACGTGGACCGTCTACGGGCGCCTACGTTCGTCCTTCACGACGTAGGGGACCGCTTTATCCATTACAGCGAGTCCCGCCGCTTCTGGGCCGCCTTACCGCGGCAGTATCAGGGGGGCTATACGGAGGTGTCGCTGTTCGAGCACGTCATGCTGGGGAGAGGGGGCTCTCCAGGGGAGATGGCCAAACTTGTGGGCCACCTTTCGCGTGCGCTGCTCACGATTCTCTAGCGGGATAAGGCTGGCGGCGCGGGGCAGCGCAGGTTCTTGCCTGCCGGGTCGTAACGGTAGTGGGGCTGGACCCGGAACATATCGATGCGGAGCAACTCGACCTTGTGCCCGGCGACCACCGAATTCACCCGCATCGTCGGTCCGCCGTCCTGTCCGGAGCCCTGCATCCGGCTCTCTACGAAGAACTCCGGATGCCGGCACTGATAGTCTCGGCCATGGTTCTGTCCTCCTCCTGGGATCAATCCTAATTAGGTGAACATGAAAGGCCAGCGGCGACGAGGGACGAGCCCTGCGCTGTTGAGCCGCTCGTCGCTGGCAGCTCGTCGTATTCTAGGAGCCGCTGGCTGTGCCAGCCCCAGCAAAGCGTTCCCTCCAGGTCTCGGGCTGTACGTCGATGTACACCTCGACCGTGTTCCCGTCGGGGTCCTTGAGGTAGATGCTGTGGGTGTTGGTATGCTCCGTCGTTCGCACGACCTCAGCACCGGCCTGCTTCAGCTCCCGGAGCGCGTGCCGGAGCTCTTCATCAGTGGTCCCTATCTTCAGGGCCAGGTGATTCAGGCCTAACCCTCCGGCGGGCGCGGCCGCGGCGTCTCGAGCCGCTTGCACCAGCAACAACTCGTGGTGGGTGCGGCCGCCAGAAAACATCACGCCGCCCCCGCCCAGCCGGGAGACCTCCCGAAAGCCCAGGACGTCCCGATAGAAACGGACTGAGCGATCCAGGACGCTTACGTTCAACACGACATGTCCAAGCTCTTTGACTTCCATGGCGTCGTCCCCCTTCGCGCCGGTTTGCAGCCCAGTATATCCCCACGGCCGTAACGCTGATCTGTTCCCATTTCCGAGCTGCGAGACCGCCTGCGACGAGTCACCAGCGACGAGTGGCTGGGCAGCGTAGGGCTCGTAGCTCGTAGGTCGTAGCTGCTCCCTACAAGCCCGTGGCGACCACCGCACGGGAGGGCGCGGAGCGGACCTTGAGGAGCAGGAGCCAGGAGAGGGCGATGGCGATGGCCCCGCAGAGGAGGACGGTGCGGAGGGTGCCGGTTACATCCGCGAACGCGCCAAACAGGGTGGCGCCGATGGGTTGGGCCAGAGACCAGATCATACTGCTGAGACCGGTAAGCTCGCCCATGCGCTGCTCGGGGACGAGGTCGGTGAAGAGGGGATAAGCGAGAGAGGTGGGGATGGCCTGGGCAAGACCGGTGAGGACCATGAGGAGCACCACCTGCTCCGTGGTCTG
>CAZPYZ010000418.1:0-4517 GCA_964590215.1 uncultured Dehalococcoidia bacterium
GCCGGCGCATTCCCCGACACCTTTAGCCAGGAAGAGATCCGGGGCATGCTGAAGTACGACCCCGCCGAGGCCAGGCGGCTGCTGGCCGAGGCGGGCTACGCCACCGGGGTGGAGGTGGAGCTGCAGTACCCCGGCAGGTACTTCGGCGACGAGTACGTCCAGACCATCGAGCTGATCCAGGCCCAGCTGAAAAAGGCCGGCTTCAACCTGGCCTTCAAGAGCTTCGACTACGCCGACTATGCCAACCGGCGGCGCAAGGGCGACTACTGGGTCAGCATCACCAGCAAGTACATCGAAGGGGACGTCGACTCCTACCTCTTCATCCTGCATCCCACCCACCGTTCAAACTATGCGGGGGTGAACGATCCCAAGCTAACGGCGATGCTGGAGGGCCAGCGACGCGAGGGAGATCCGACAAAGCGGCGGGAGATGGTGCGGGAAGCGGTGCGGCACATCAACGACAACGTGTACGGCCTCGCCCTGTTCTACAACGTGCGCTACCAGTTCTGGCACCCCTACGTGAAGAACTACGCCCCTCACTTCGGCTACACCGGCTGGCCCATCATCCACACGTGGCTGGATAGATAGCTGTTAGCGCTTGGAACTACCGCGCCTGACGTACCACACGGACCGCGGAATTCTGCCAATGTAGCCGGCTTCAAACGGGACACTATCGGCCGGGCGGTACCTTCCCACCCTCCATCCAGGTACTCTCCCACGATTGATTGACCGCCTGACCGGCACGGTTATCGCCCCAGCCGTAGACGTAGGGCTGGTAGGCGATGAACCCCACCTGGGTGATCAGGGGGACGACGTAGAGCTTGTCCAGGAGCAGCCGCTGGATGCTGATCCACGTCTGTTTCCGCTTGTCCTCGTCCAGCTCACGGGCCTGCTGGTCGATGAGCCTGTCCAGCTCGGGGTCGTCGATGCCCGTCCTTGCCTTTGCCTGTTCGGAGTGCAGCCAGAAGGGCCAATCGTCGCCATCGGCCTCATAGCGGAAGTTGGCGAAGGCCATGGTGAAGTCGCCTTCCTTCTCGGCCTTCAGCGCGACGGCGATCTCTCGGGGGTCGAGCGCAGGTTGGATACCCGCTTTTGGCAGCTGCGAAGCCACTACCTGGGCCTCTGACGGGTGGCGGGTGTGGCCGGAGTTGAACATGAAGCTGAACTTCAGGCCCCGGGCGTATCCCGCCTGGGCCAGCAGCCGCCGGGCCTCGGCGAGGTCCGCGTCTTTCGGCTGGCGATAGCCCGGTAGGCCCGTGAGTTCTTCCTGAGCAATGCTCCAGCCCCCTTTCCGGGCGCCGTTGACTCCGGGCGGATTCGGATTCCCCAGCCCAAAAGTCAGCGTGTTCAGCATCTCGTGGCGGTCCAGGGAGAGATGCACCGCCCGGCGCACCCGGATGTCGTTGAAGGGCGGTGCGTCAAGCTTCATGATCAGGTGGTCCGAGATGTTCTGGGGGAAGCTCTCGCCGCGGGCATCGGGGCTGGCGGTCATGATGGCATCGAACTGCACCTTGTCGGATACCTTCACCACGTCGTTCTTGCGCGCCGCGAAGGCAGCCATGGAGGCCGCGGCGTCGAAGTTGTAGAAGAGCTGGATCTTATCCAGGTAGGGCCGGCCCTGGAACCAGTACGTGTCGTTCTTAACCAGGGTGGCGCCGGCCTGGCGGTCCCAGTTAGCGAGCTTGAAGGGGCCTGTGCCGGCGGCCTCCTGCTCCAGGTTCACCCCCCGCTCGAAGGATCGCTTGGACACGATGACCGGATTGCGCTCCGTGATCTTCGTGACAAACGAAGCCAGCGGGGCCTTCGCGGTGATGCGAACGGTGTAGGGCTCCACCGCCTCGACCTTCGCCACGTCCCGCAGCAGGGCCGACCTCCTGAACTTGTTGGCCGGGTCTCGCAGGTAGTCCAGGCTCCAGACCACGTCCTCCGCGGTGAGTTCGTTGCCGTCGTGGAACTTGACCCCTTTCCGAAGATAGAAGACGTAGGTGACGGGGTCGCTGCGCTCCCATCGCTCGGCCAGCCAGGGAAGCAACCTGTACTCGTCCCGGAAATCTCCGGAGTAGTCGTACTTCAAGAGGGTCTCGTAGACTGGCGAGAGGGTGATGGTGTTACCCAGGCTGGTGTCGGCGTGGGGGTGAACGTTGGTAGGCGGGGTGCGTGTCGTCAGGTAAAAGGTCCCCCCATGCTGGGCCGGTCCGGCCTCCACATCTCCCGCGCCGCCTGACTGCTCCGGGGGCGCGGGAGCACTGCAAGCTGACAAAGCAACCGCCAGCGCGGCCAGCGATGAGAGGGACCATCGTGATAACGCAAACATGCTTGCCTGCCTCCCACGGTTTCTCCGCTTTCGGGTCTGCGGTCTAGCCCGTGTAAAGAACGTGCCGGGCTCTAATGAAGGGACCATGAGCGGGAGATGAGGATCTGATGAGCAATCCAAATGCCGGTCCCTTGTTTCCTCATCCGATCCTCACGCCGGACTCATGTCGTGCTCATGAACCTCTTTTATAGTCCGCTCAACCTGACTGAGCGCCTTAGAACGAGGCGGGCCGCAGAGGAGGAACGAGAAGCCGTGAAGAAGATCTGTTTCTCGTTTCTTGTCGTTGCTGGGCTGTCCATTCAGGCCACGGCCTGCGCGGCGCCGGAGGTGCCGGCACCCTCGGTAGAGGAGGCGGCGCTGCAGCCACAGCACGGCGGGACCTTCTACCTGACGGTGCGGTCCAAGCCGAGCCACCTCCACCCCTTTGCGGACAGCACGACTGCAAACAGCATTACCACCGGACCGGTCTTCGAAACGCTGCTGAAATACGACTACACCGGCGACTTCAGGGATGAGTTCAAGGTACTGCCGAACCTGGCCGAGCGCTGGGAGCGGAGCGACCCCACCACCTACCTGTTCCACCTCCGTAAGGGAATCAAGTTCAACGACGGCTCCGACTTCACGTCCGAGGACGCGGCCTGGAGCCTCGAGTACCTGCGGGACCCCGCCAACAAGTTCCGCCGGGCCCCGGTCCTCGCGGATATGGACAAGGCCGTGGCGGTGGACCCCTACACCCTCCGTGTCACCACCAAGGGGCCCTCCCCCGTGTTCATCGACCGCATCACGAACCGCAACCCCGTCATGCTGTCAAAGAAGGCCTTCGACCGGGGGGTCAACTTCGAGCAGGAGGCCATCGGCACCGGTCCCTTCAAGCTCACCACCTGGGACAGGACCGGCGGGGCCAATCTGATAAAGAACGATGCCTACTGGCAGTCCGGCCAGCCCTACCTCGACAAGATCCAGTTCTTCTATAACTTCGACTTCTCCGGCTCCATCGCAGCCTTCACCGCCGGAAAGAACGACGTGGTCAAGGTCTCCAACCAGTTGGAGTTCGACCAGATCAAAGCGCTCAACCCCGGCGTCCGGGGCGAGAGCTTCAACCAGAACAACGCCACCAGCATGATCTTCCGGATGGACCGGCCTCCCTTCAACGACGTCCGGGTCCGCCGGGCCCTCCACCTGGCCATCGACCGCAACGAGATGAATGAGACGCTGGCATCCGGCCTGGCCCGCCTCAACGCCCCCGGCGTCAACCCCGGCCATCCCTGGGCGATCCCCCAATCCGAATTGGCCACACTGCCCGGCTACCGCAAGGCCAAGGACCAGGACCTCGCGGAGGCAAAACGGCTGCTGGCCGGGGCGGGCTACGCCAACGGCCTCAGGTTCGTCTTCCAATACAACACCAGCTCCACCCGGCGTGACCCCGAGTCCCAGATGGTCTCCGCACAGCTAAAAAAGATCGGGGTGAACATGGAACTGAAGCCCACCGAGGACGCAGTGGCCCGCAAGGCTGAGGCTGATGGCGACTTCGAGTCCACCTTCGCCACCTTCGATTACGATCCCGACGGCAGCCCCTGGCGGGACTGGCTCCACTCCAAGATTGGAAAGGGCCGTACAGGGATCGATGACCGCGAACTGGACAGACTCATCGAGGCCCAGGGCGTCGAGATGGACACGGAGAAGCGGAAGGGGCTGTGGCGGGCCGTCCAGCAGCGCGTGCTGGATAACCTCTATGTGGTGCCGCTCATCAGCCAAGAGGGCTTCATCGCCTACCAGCCCTACGTCCACGGCTGGGGCGATAACCGGGCCGGCCAGGCGGTGAACCTGAGCTGGGAGTCCACCTGGCTGGAGGTGGACAAGGTACCGCCTGGCCGGTAGCGGCACCGCTGGGGCCGCGTTTTTGGCGGGAACCACGTAAGCCCTGGCGAGAGACGAGCTTGCGGATGATCCCCTTCAGGGGGCCGCCCACCCGTTCGGCTCTTGGCCTCCCCCATCGGCGTGATCTCTGGGAAGGTGGGTCTGAGGGTGTCGGTAAGGTCCTGCCCGACGGTAGCGATCCTTACTGAGTCACCGCGACCTTCCAGTCCCCTTCCCCGCTCACTTCCAGAAAATAGCGGCCGTTGGCAGGGATCTGGGCAACGGTCCGCGCCTTCCACGGTCCGAACATGCCCCCGATGAAACCGTCCGGTGAGTCGACCGGGCT
>CAZPYZ010000419.1:0-4505 GCA_964590215.1 uncultured Dehalococcoidia bacterium
GAAGCCGCTGTTCTGGTCGGTGTTCTGGTGTACGGCGCACGAGGTGACCAGACGGCCGTGGTCCTTCTGGCGGGATTGGCCCTGACAGGATCCTTCATGGTCAGCTACGTGAAGGCCCGCGCCGAGGGGCTCGGCATCGATTGCGAGGTTGGGGTGCTCACCCGCCCGGAGCGGGTGATTCTCATTGCGTTCGGGCTCATTACCGGCCTGGTGGCGCCGGCGCTAGCCCTAGTCGCCGTTCTCGCCAATGCCACCGCCGTTCAGCGCCTTTTCCACGTCTGGAGAGCGGCCCGGAGGCGGGACTTCCGGCCTTGAACGGGCGGGAGTCCTCCGGCAAAGTATACTGTGCGCCATGGACCGGCTGGAGCAGCTCAAGACGGCGCAGCAACGGGTGTTGGAGCTGCAGACCACAGGAGTATCCATGACCTCTCGGGAGGCCCGGCGGGCCGTCAACCGGCTCGTCACGCTCATCCGTGGCGCCTCAAAGGAAGAACTTCAGGCTTTTGACCGGTGGAAGAACGAACAGGAGGGTAATTGTCATGGATGACTTGTCTCATTTCGTGCCCAAGTTCCGGTGGGGCAACGTCACTCCCACCCAAGCAGGAAACCGGGTGCGCGTTGGGCCAGGCTACCAGTTCTACAAACTGGTGCCCAACTACGTGATGGAAGTCTCGGCGGGCCGGGGATTGGAGGAACATCTGGAGGCGGGGAACACCCAGCAGGCCATCACCAACTATTGGGAGGCGGTGGACCAACTGGTCAAAGAGAAAGTGGACGTCGTCATCATCGGCGGGTTCCCAGTTTCCGCCAACTTCGGCCGGGCTCAGATCCTCTCCCTCATCAAGGACACCAAGGAGCGGTACGGCCTGCCGGCCACGAGCCCCGCCGAGGCGTTCCTGGCGTCCATGCAGCACCTGGGCTTGAAGACTGTCGCCGTGGGGAGCCGCTGGATCGACGAACTCAACAAGAAGCTGGCTCAGTACCTGGGCGACGGCGGTGTCGATGTCAAGGCGATCAGCAGCCGCGCGCAGACGGTGGACATCGCCCATCGCATGACCTTCGAAGACGGGCTGGAGATCGCCCTCGGTGTGGGCCGGGAGGCGGGCAGGGCCGCGCCGGATGCGGACGCGATCCTGGTGCCGGGCGGGGCTGCCATGTCCCTGCACGTGATCCCGCTGCTGGAGCAGGAATTCGGGAAGCCGGTGCTAACGAACCTCAGCTCCGAGGTGTGGCAGGTGCTGGTGCACACGGGCGTCATCCCCCCCGTGAAGGGCTGGGGAAGGCTCCTGGAGCAGCCGTAGCCTCAGGAAGGGGCCGCACCGCGATCATTCCACGAACTAAACGTGGGGCCCGCGATTGTGCCCACCGGCCACACGCGTCAGGCTGCGCCCTCTGCCTGTGGCTTGATGGCCGACCGGACCAGACCTATGCCATTGGCTGCACTAACCCGCGGGTCACCGCGAAGACGGCCGCCTGGGTTCGATCGGAGACCTGCAGCTTCTGAATCACATGCTCCACGTGGGTCTTGACCGTGGCGAGGCCGACCACCAGCTGCGCCGCGATCTCCTTGTTGCTGAGTCCCTGAGCAACGAGCCGAAGGACCTCTAACTCCCGGGGGGTCAAGCGATCGACGGGGCCGGCCGCCGGCGAGACGGGCTCACGGGTCTGGCCCGCCAGGCGCCGCAAGGTTCGCGCCATGAGATCGGGATTCAGGAACGAGCCTCCCTCGGCCACGGTGCGGAGGGTTTCCAGTAGCTCACGCCGGGCGACATCCTTCAGGACATAGCCGGCAGCCCCTGCCGCGACTGCCTCCATCAAATAGTCCGGATCGTCGTAAATCGTGAGCATCACCACGCTGGTCTCCGGGAATTGCTGCTTGATCTCCCGAGTGGCGGCGAGGCCGTCCATGTCCGGCATGCGGATGTCCATGAGCACCAGGGCTGGTCGAAGGCTCCGAGCCAAACGGCACGCCTCCTCCCCGCTTGCGGCTTCGCCGACCAGGTCTATCCAGGTTTCGGATGCCAGCATGGAGCGGAGGCCGTCCCGCACAATGGGGTGGTCGTCCACGATGAGAAGGCGCGTTCGGTTGTCAGCCACCTGACTCCTCCGGCAAGGGCAACCAGGCGACGACGCGGGTCCCGCGCCGGGGGCTGCTCTTCAAGGCGAAACCACCGCCAAGTGCGGTTGCCCGCTCCTCCATGCTGATGAGTCCGACGCCCGTATGCCTCTCGGCGGGAGGCTGCGGGGGAACCCCTATTCCCCAGTCCTGGACCTCCAGGCAGAGCCGGCCTCGCCGGCATTTGATGCTCACACTTAGGCGGCGGCTCCGGGCGTGCTTCCGGGCGTTGTTAACCGCCTCGAGGACAATCCGAAAGGCGGCCGCCTCCAGATGGGCCGGCAACCGTGTTTCCTGGAGGTCCGACCGGAATTCCAGGTCCCACCCTGCTTCCTGAGCGGTTACGGCCAGGTGCCGGCGCAGGGCAAGGTCCAGCCCGAAGTCGTCCAAGGTAGTCGGACGCAGGTCAGCGATGACGCGCCGCACCTCCTCGATGCACTCCTTGAGCTGCTTTTCGACCTGGCGGAGTCCTTGCTTTGCGGTCGATGGCTGCAGACCTGGGGTCTCGGTACAGGCCTGGAGTCGCTGGTAGGTTCCCACCAGCACTTGGGCGAGGCCATCGTGGATCTCGTAGGCCACCCGCCGCCGCTCCTCTTCCTGCGCCTGGACGAGGTCCGTCGCCAGCCGCTGCAACTGCTCCTCCTTCGTCCGTAGGGAGTCGTAGAGCTGCGCGTTGTCGATGGCTATGGCTGCGTGGTTCGCCACCGCCTGGAGGACCTCGATATCCCCGGGCGACAAGGGCACAGGATGACGCAGGGCGTTCAGGTTGAGCACACCAATGGCCTTTCCGGGCGGAATCAGAAGGGGAAGACAAATAGAGGAGGGCACGTCTTTCGTGTAGCGCACCTCCAGGTCTGAGGGTGGCTTTGCGTGCCCTTCCAGGTAGAGCGCGCGCCGGTTCCTCAACACCCAGCCGGCGATACTGTACTGGAGGGTCGGGACAACGGTCCCCACGAGGGCAGGGTCTTGGCCGGCCACCGCCCGGACGGCAAGGCGGCGGGCGCCTTGCATCGCCAGCATGATGGAGCCCTGGTCGTGGTCGCTCAGGGTCAGGGCGGCCTTCAGCGCGCGCTGGACCACGGTGTGCACTTCTCGGGTGGAGGTAAGCAGAGCCGAAAGGGACATCAGCGCCTCCAGGGGCGCCGTGGCCCGGGCGCGCTTGCTGCCGGACGCCTCGGAGGGGGAAGATAGTCGCGTATGATCTACGACTTTCACACGCACACCGTCCTCAGCGATGGCGAACTATCGGCCGTGGAACTTGCCCGGCGCGCCGTCGTCAACGGTTACCGGGCCCTCGCGATCACGGACCACGCCGCCATGGGATCCCTGGAACGGATTGTACGAGAGCTCACCACTGAGTGCGAGCTTATCCAGAAACACTGGGGCTTGGTGGCCCTGCCCGGGGTCGAGCTAACCCACGTACCGGCCACAGCCATCCGGGATGCGGCCGCCCGGGCCAGGGACCTGGGCGCCCGCATCGTCATCGTCCACGGGGAAACGCCGGTGGAGCCGGTAGAGCCCGGCACCAACCGGGCCGCCATCCTCTCCGGCCACGTAGACGTCCTGGCCCACCCGGGCTTGCTGACCAGAGAGGAGGCGGATCTCGCCGCGGAGCGGGGCGTCTACCTCGAGATCTCCGCCCGCAAGGGCCATAGCCTGGCCAACGGCCACGTGGCGTCTCTGGCTGCCCAGGCGGGCGCTCCTCTGGTGGTGGATTCCGACGCCCATGCACCAGAAGACCTGCTGACCGAGGACTTCGCTCAGAAGGTCGCCCGAGGGGCAGGAATCCCTCTTGATCAGCTGTACGCTGTCCTCAGGGACAATCCCTTGGCGTTAATAGAACGGTTGGGTTTGACAGTTCCCGACTGAGCGGTAGGCGGTGGCCCTGATTTACCCTGAGGACCGACCTCCACCCGGCGAAGGGCGGGCCATCAGTTGCTGAAGATTGCCTCTGGATGTGAAACCCTGCCCTATCCTGGACTCGTCCAATGCGGATGAAGGGCGATGGCAACCTCGGAAAACCGGTCCGAGAGGCTTACGCCTTGCCGATACGGAAGACCTTGGTCCCACAAGTGGGGCAGGTGCCCTGGGTGGCAGGCCGGCCATTCTTGAGGATGGTCTGCGTGGCACCCTGGATCTCTTTGGACGCACGACACTTTACGCAGAACGCCTGTGCCATCCTGTACCTCCTCAGTCGTGTTGTAACTTCGGCTCGTAGCCGCACGTAGGATAATACGTTCCGCGGCGTTCATGTCAAGAGTCTTTGCACAGGATTTTGGCTCAATTCTTGCGGAAGCGGTGCTTGTGGGGGCTCTCGCGGATTCCCCTTGTCTTCCTTCAAGGGTTAGAAGTTCGGCGGGAAAGCCGGTGACACTGGGCCTGCGCCCCA
>CAZPYZ010000420.1:0-4487 GCA_964590215.1 uncultured Dehalococcoidia bacterium
CACTGGACATCAGCGCCAGGCCACCCACCAGCTCTACGCCCGCCACCGTCACGCTCATGCTGGCGTTGGCGTCAAAGTCCGTCCCGTTGTACCCCAGGGTCAGCGTCGCCTGGGTCGTTGAGCTCATCACGGCGCTCTGGACGCTCGTCCCCGCTGGCGCTCCGTTCAACGTGAAGTTCGTCGGGAAGAGGAAGTTATCGGCCACAAAGCTGGCCCCGCTCAGGGTCAAGCTCAGGGTCCGCCCGTTCAGGTTCGTCTCCGTGAGCGCCTGGTCCGGGGTGATGCTGGCCGTCCCGCCACCTTCCACCACCGCCGTCACCGTCACCGCATTGGTGGTCAGTGCCACCCCGCCCACCAGCTCACCACCTCCCACCGTCACGCTCATGCTCGCGTTGGCGTCGAAGTCCGTCCCGTTGTACCCCAACGTCAGCGTGGCCTGGGTGGTGGAATTCATGACGGCGCTCTGGACGCTGGTCCCCAGCGGCGCCCCATTTAACGTGAAGTTCCCTGGGGACAGGAAGTTGTCCGCCACAAAGCTCGCCCCGCTCAGGGTCAAGCTCAGCGTGCGCCCGTTCAGATTCGTCTCCGTCAGCGCCTGGTCCGGGGTGATGCTCGCCGTTCCTAAGGTTGCGGGGCTGGCCACAGGCTGGTCCAGGGGTACCCCCAGCCTGATCAGCAACAGGACCGTGGCCGTCCGTCCAGCCCGGCGCTGCGCCAGGATGAGCACCAGATCACCCAGCGCGGGTGCGTATCCCGCTGGCAGGATCGTGGGCTGTTGCCCCATGAACCCACGGAACCGGCCGTGGTCCAGCGTGATGGCGTCTCCGGAAAACGACGTGATAGTCCCAATGATGTGCTCGAACCGCGGCTGAGAGCTGCGCCTTGGGAGCTGGACAATGAGCGCGAACAGGTGGCCCCCGTTACGCCAGGCGAGGACGTGGACTCTTGTCCCTGTCACCAGGTCCCCACAATTGGCAGAATCACCGCCAGGGAAGCGGAATACGGTACCGCCGAAAATGCCGAAGGTCGCTACCCTTCCGTCGCGACTTTGGACGCTGAACTGGCTACAGTTGGAGCCCGGTGTCACCTCGCCGTTAAACGCCCGCTTGTGGTGGGTCCAGCCGTCCTCGTCGTCCTGCTGGCGGACCTCCTCGCGGTCCCTCGGGCCCCGGCCCTTGTCGCCGCCCTTTCGCTGCTCGACCTGCTGGATACCGTCCCCGCCGCCGTCTGCGTAAGCGGGCAGGGCTCCAAGGCTGAAGGTTGAGAGGACAATAGATAGCGCCAAAAAGATATGAGCAAACTTAATCGAGGGTTTCATCACGGTCGACTCCTTGGAGTTGGACCAGGCTGGGAAAGGGCACGTGCGAGAAATCGTCACTAGCTCATACGGCGCCTCGCGTCAGGGAGTGATATAGGTCACAGTTATCGCCGCGCGGGCTGTGTTTCCCTGCATGTCTGTTGCGATGACCTCCAGCTCGTTCGGGCCCGGCAGCAGCGTCACGGTCACCCTGAAGTTTCCAGCGGAGTCCGCGGTCACAAAGGCCTCGTTGACCGTGACGATGGCTCCCGGACGGGTCCTGCCCGTGACCTGTACCGTTGGCGTCGTCACCGAGCTCTCGTCTGCGGGTGAGGTGATCTGCAGGAGCGGCTGGCTCGGCGGCGTAGCTGACGCCGTGGAAAACGGCCGCGATGGTGTCCACTCCACCGGATTACCGTCACCCTGGATGCGGGGCCGCACCCTCCAGTGGTAGGCTGCTCCGGCCTCTAAGGGGAACGCGCTAGGGATCGTGTAGCTGTTGGCTGGAGTTGTCACTCCGCCGTGACGGAGCTCCCAATAGAGAAACGTGTTGGGACCGAACCCCGGGTCCTTGCTTACCTGGACCTCGTAGTAGTAGATAGCTGGATTGCCATTGGTCCAGGTGAGCGTTGGGGTCCGGCTCGCGACCTGCGCGCCCGATACAGGCGAAGTCAACGTGATGGTTCCGCTGACGGCGGCAGGGGTGCGGAACCGGAACGCCGTTGACCAGGGGCTCCAGCGGTCATCCGTCTCCACCATCCCCGTGGTCTCGGCGCCCGCACGCAACCGCCAGTGGTACGACATGTCCGGCAGCAGCCCGTACCAATCGGGAGGCGGTGGCACCGTGAAGCTGTCTCCTGCGGACCCCACGATCAGGTTCACGCCCGGGCCATCGTTGTTGATGGGCGTTACCTGGAGCTGGTACTGGGTTGCCCCGGCCGGCAGGGACCACTGCAGCGTGGGGCCCAGCGTAGCGACGGTGGAACCGTCGCTGGGCGAGAGCGGCTCCGGTGCGGTCGTGATCGTGGTAGGCGGGCCGGCTTCCAACACGGGGCTGGCGAGCACCGCGTGCATCCCCGCTAGGAGCAGCGCGGGCAGCACGCCTCGCCGGACCAGGCGCCAAGATTTCAAACTCATGCCAATTTGCTGGGGTGCTTTACGGAATACAACGAAGGGACCAGCAGGAATGTCAGGTGGACCGCCCAGAAGTTCTCAAGGGGTTCCTGCTACCTAGCGGGCGGCGGATCCACGCCAGACACTGGAAAAGACATCGCACCGTCATTGAAAGCTCGGCAGGCGGCGGCCCCGCCAGATACCGGCATGACATCCTGCCGCGTACCTGATGTCATTGGAAGCTCCAACAACCCCGATAGGGCGGGTCCTTGTGGCCAACCTACCCGATGGCCAGCCAGTTAGGCGGGGTACAAGCCAGGAGTGGGCAGGATTTCGGGCGAGCAGGTCGAGAACACCCTCGACTGTGTGGGGCAGGCGCCCTCGCCTGCCTACTCCCGGCGCGCTGCCCAGCAGGCGGCGGGGGCCGCCAGATACTGGGCATGACCGCAGGCCCAGAGCATGCCTTTCAATGACTGTGCATCGCACCATGACCGAAACCCGAAGGCAAAGGCCAAGATGCTATAATCATGCCCACGGGGACGCAAGGGCTCGACAGAGAGCGCCGTCACTGTCATTGCAAGCCGAGGTGCCGGTACGTCGTCTCGTTAAACAACCGGCGAAAAAGTAACTGGCGAAACCAGCTACGCTCTCGCTGCCTAACTAGGCAGTGACGTCGTCCTCAGTCTCGTTCCGGTGGGCTGAGAGACGGCGACGCAATGCCGGAGTGCGGTTTCCAGGACGCCGATAATGGAGACCAAAGAACTATCGGCTAGCCGGCCCGGAACGCTGTCGGTGGCGGTCCGGCCCGGTGATAACAAAGCACCGACTAAGCTTGTAGGATATGCTGGGCGACGTTCCCTGGACGGGGGGTTCAATTCCCCCCCGTCTCCACCAGTTATGAAACGGAGCCAAGCCCTGGTGATCTGCCAGGGCTTTTGCATTTTTACGAATAGGGTGGGCGGCTGGCCCACACCGACCTCCCGCTCACCCCATACTTTTCATCTAGAGGAAGGGCGTTTGAATCAGAACCTCTGGGAGACAGCCTCAGCTATTTGGAATCGACTTGTGGCAGCCACGACTGACGTGGACTTGGCCCCCAAGGATCCCTGCGCCAGATGTGTGCGGAACTCGAGTCTCCCTGGACGGAGCATTACGCCAACTTCTACAGGCTGGCGTCGGTGACCGCTCATGCTGGTAGCTTTATGATGGGACGGACCCTCGTGAAGCTCATGACGGGGAAGCCCATATCTGATTATCAGAAGGCGATGATGCTTTACACGGCCCTGGCCCTACACCTGCATGTAGCTAATCTCGCAGCGCACGTCTTCCCGGCACAGCTTGATGCGAGTGTCTTACAGGCCTTGGACGCTGAGTGCTATCAGCTCGGAGCTTCGGTTGCCATAGCGGCCAAGTCCGGCTAAGCCAGAAAAGGCGGGAAGGCAATCTCACCGCGGCATTCCCTAGTGGATATGGAAGCCTAGTCGTCGACAGACATAGGCGCCGCTAAGCTGGATGAAGGGCATGAGCAGCAAGGAGTTGCGGGCTCGGGTCGTCTGTTAAAATAACCTACGATACATTGGTTTAGCCCAAACATCGTAGGTCAATATGGCGACAACCAAGCCTTACTCGCGTCCCCATGGCATCGAACTACTGGATGCCCTGACGGCACGCGGCCGGCGGATCTTCACCACGGAAGATGCTAAGGGCGCTGCCGAGGAACTTGAGCTTCCCCCAACCACCGCGTCTTGGCTCCTACACGAACTCGCGCGCAGCGGCTGGGTAAGGCGTCTCCGCCGCGGACTCTACGCCGTAGATGAGACAGCCCGGGGCGGGCCAGCCCCTCATCCCTTTGCCATCGCCACCGCGCTGGTTCAGCCTTCGGCTATCAGTCATTGGTCCGCGTTGGCCCATCATGGACTGACTGAGCAAGTCCCCAGCATCGTAACCGCCAGCACGCCCAAGGACTTCCTGACTCCTCGAATGCGCGCCGGCCGGGGTGTATCCGGTACGAGCGCTGCCAGCACGTGGGAGGTAGATGGCCTAGCGATCAGGTACACGCGGGTGCGGCCAGGCAAGT
>CAZPYZ010000421.1:0-4484 GCA_964590215.1 uncultured Dehalococcoidia bacterium
CGGACGACGAAAGACGGGGGTGGGGCCATAAACCGCCGAGCATCCGAGGGCGGGCGGGCCCACTGTCCGGGGAGGCGTTTTTTCCTGGGAGCCGGTCCTGAGGGTTCCTGCGCGACCGTTTCCGGCAACTCGCGAACTGGGCCTCGCCTGATAGTCTGCCCAAGTTGGTCGGGGTCTGTCCTCCGAGGGGTTGGCAGTAACCGGGCTCAGCTCCTGTAGAAGCGCTCGGCGTTGCGATAGAGGATGGCCTCCTTGTCGCCTTGGGAGAGCGCATCGCTCTCCCAGAGCTCACCGATGTCATGCTTACAACTGGCGTTGGTTACCTCGTGAGGGAAGTCCGACGAGTACATGAAGGGCTTGTTCCCGACGATCTTGAGGACGTAGGGCATGGTCAGCTCCTCCGTCTCGCAGCCGATGAAGAAGCGGCCCTCATCGATGTGCTTCTTGATGTACGCGATGGGGTCGTCGCCCTCCCGCGGGCCATATTGGCCGGGCGGGATGTGCTGGAAGTGAGTCTCGTGGGAGGAGTGAAAGCGCTCCAGGCAGAGGAGCAGCCAGGCGACGCCGCCCTCGAGGAAGGCGATGCGGACACCGGGGTAGCGATCGAAGACGCCGTTGTAGACAATGCTGGCGCAGTTGATGACCAGGCCCCAAGGATGGCCCAAGGCGTGGACGGGGACGTACATGTTGAGCTGGTCCATGCCGAAGCGGTCGTGACAGCCGCCGTGGACCGCCAGCGAACAGCCCAGCCGCTCCGCCTCTGCGTAGACGGGCCAGTAGGCCTTTGAACCAAGGGGCTCGGGGAGGCCGTTGGAGGGCATCATGGCGCCCTGGAAACCGAGCCCGACGATGCGCCTCAACTCGGCCACCGCCTCCTCCGGGTCCTGCAGAGGGATGAGGCCCATGGCTTTGAAGCGGGGGCTGGCACGCAGATAGGTCTCGTACATCCAATCGTTGTAGGCCCGGCAGATTGCCACAGCGTAGTCTTTGCTCACGATCTTGCCGTAGGAGAGGCCATTGGTGGGATAGAGAACGGTCCACTCGATGCCGACGTCCTGGAGGAAGGCATTCCATCCCTCTGGCCCGACGCGGGGGCGCTTATCCCGCTGCGGCGGAGTCTCCACCGCGCGAGCCGCGTGGAGGTGATCCAGGGGCGGAAACAGACTCCCGACCCGGACGATATCGCCGTAGGGCTTCGGCAGGAAGCGCGCGATCTCTTCCTGCACCTCGGTGATGTGGCCATCGCCGTCGATGACCTTGGTTGCTACCTGGGTGGCCATAACGTTACCTCCCCCTCATGGGTTTCCAACGCAAAGACCGCTGAGCATGCCGAGTTCGCGTATATTTGACAGAAGCTGCGTGAGTCCTGAATCAAGAGGACGGTAGCACTTCCAAGAGGGAAAGACAAATTGATGGTGCGGGGGCAGGAGTGCACGGACCCGTTGGTACGCCCGAACTCCTGACACAAACGGCCTTACGTGTGATCTGCGCCGTTGAGTTAGCGCAAGGAGCGGTCCCTATCGGCCAGCGGCGGCGCTGTGCGGTCGGTCGGCACGGACCTCGATCAGTCCATCGTCATAGTCTCGCAAGGGGAGATGCGCAAGGTATTCCTTGGCCCGGAACGTCGCCATGATCGCCCGCGTCCCTGCGTTCTTCTCGGCCAGAGCTCCGAAGTAGTCCGGTGTATTAACCGGAGGGACTACCTCTGGGAAGTGGCGTGCCAGGTTTTTTCGATAGCTCTCTAACTTCGGGAGCCAGAACGCGTCGATCACAAGCACATCGGGGCGGTAATCCTCCGCGTACTGAAGGTACCAGACCGCGTAGAGCTCCCCAGGGTAGCCGGTGATAAGGAGCGCATTGGCTGGCATCCGGTCCAGCAGTCGAGTGAAGCGAGCGTGGGTTTTCCAATTGTCCGACAAGTCTGCCCATCCCCGATGAAGCCAGAACTGAATCGGCGGGAGGCTCAGGGCCAGAACGATGGCGCCGGCGTAGGCAATGCGACGCGCGGGGTTCGCCGGCAAGGCTCCGCCCGCTCCATTGGCCAGATGGAGTGTCAGCGCCACGCCGCAACCGGCGGCAAGGGCGACGAGCAGGGAGAGAGGGAACAGGTAGACCTGAGAGTCGAAGACAGGGTAGTTGACGGCGAAGTAGACGACGGGGACGGTGGCAAGGGCGAAGAAGACGAGGAGGCGGGGGTAGTAGAGGGCCAGCATCCAGAGGCCGGCCATGGCTGCGGCGACCCCGGCGGGGTTGTGCTGAAGAATAAGCAGGCGGGGGATGGCAAGGAGGCGGGAGAGGACCACCTCGGGCCACGCGAAGAGGATGCGCCGGAAGGAACCACCGGCGACGTGATCGAGCAACGTCGCGGGAGTGCTGGGGTCCCAGAGGCTGGGGTAGGCGCCCTGCTGGGCTCGGACCATGACAACCGCGTAGAGGGAAACCGCCACCATAAAGGCAAACAGAGCCACGGTCACGTCGAGGACGATGCGGCGAAAGCGCCCCCATGGGCTGGCGGGTTGGACGTAGGCAGGCAGCACGAAGCCGAGTACCGCAGGTAAGACCAAGGCAATCGTCGTGTGATTCCCCATGCCGAGGCCAAAGGTGATGGCGAGGCCCGCGATGAGGGGCCTTCTTTGCCCCGCCCGGCTGTCCCAGGCCAGCAGCAGGCGGATCAGGGCGATGACAAGAAACGTGTGGAGGGTATAAACCTCCGCCAGAATCGCCTGAGACCAGAAGGTCGGTGAAAATGCGAAGAGGCCGCCCCCGGCAACCGCACCCAATGCCCGGGTCCCCCAGCCCAAGTTCGCCCGGCTAAGCGCGCTATAGATAGACCACGCGAGGACGGCGATGGTCAGCATCCCGAAAGTGGCGGACATCAGGTTCAGGCGATAGGCGAGGGAGCCGAAGGGAAGCAGGGAGAAGAGGTGCCCGAGGACAAGGTAGGTGGGATAGCCCGAGGGATGAGGAACGGTGAGGCGGTAGGCGGCCACAGCCATTTCTCCGGAATCAATACCCCAGTGCTCCTCGGTGATGGTGGGCGACATGGTCTGGAGATAGGCGAGGAAGCAGAGCGCCGCAAAGGAGACAAGGACCGCTGCCGGTCCGGCCGCGGTGATACGTGCGGCAGGCGCACGGAGCAGGGATGGTCGCCAAACAGATGCTCGGGCCTGCTGGTTCATCGCATGTTCACCGTGAAACGTGCGATCAGGAAATTGCCCGAGCTAGCCAGCGCTCCTTCGGAAGCTAGCCGCACCGGTAGGTTCCCCTCCGTAGCTTGCTTGTAGAGCGTAGGGCTGAGACTCACCAGCGAGAACTCCTGCACCCCCTTGGCCCTCGCCGCTGAGAGCCACCGAGAGAGGCCTCCGATGTCGGCAACCTGAAAGAACTGCTTCTCATAAAAGATTGAGGCGGTCATGGGGGCCACCCACCAGGCGTCTGTGACAACTATCTCGGGGCCTGGATCTAGAAGACGGACCATCTCCTGATTATGCTGTTGGCTCACCAGGATATGGCCCAGCCCCTTAAGCTGCATTGCCAGACTAAGAAGCAGAATGATCAAGCCCACGGCGAGAAAGCCCCCGGAGAAGGTCGCCGTTGCCGGGCGCCGATAGGCGGCGGAGAAGCCCCGGAGGGCCAGTGGCGCCAGGAGCGGATAGACCGGCAGGAAGTATCTAGGTCCCCACTCTCGACCTCCAAGATGCGGTGCCGAGGGGAGCATGCCGAAGCCGAGACCGCCGAGGAGCAGGAAAAGGACCGAGGCTGTCTTGAGTAGCGAGGTCGCAGCCGTCTCTTCCCGGGACCCAGGCCCCGCGAGCAGGGCGAAGAGTATCAGAGGGCTCGTCGCAAGCAGTCCGTGCTGCTGCCCAGAGGAGGCACTCCCAGCGAGGATGAACACGGCTGCAACCGCATACGCCAGGGCGAGCAGGCTCAGTGCCACCCAACCGACGCCAGCGGGGTTAATGAGAAACGCGTAGATGAGCCCTGCAGCGGAGAGGACAAAGAGGAGGGCAACGCTTCCTGTCACGCTGTCGCCCACCAGGAGGTTTTGCAAGAATTGCAGCCCCGCTCGATCCAGGTAGTTCACCCCCGTAAACCATTGGAAGGAGAAGACTTCGTGGGGTGAGAACGCGTGCCGAAACAACACTTGGTTACCACCCCACAAGCCCAGGACAAAAACTCCTATGAGGAGCCCTGCAGCCAGGATGATGCGGCGGTCGCGAAGGACGTCCATGCGCATCAGGTAGGCGATGAGCACAGCGCCGGCGAAGACGATGCCTTCGGGACGGATAAAGAGCCCGATGCCGAGCAGGCCCGCGCCGGCAAGGAAGGTCACGGCCTTTCGTCCCTGCCCTCCCAAGATCAGAGCGACCATCGCCCACGTGGCGACCGCGGCGAACACGATGTGCTCCCAAAAGAGCACGCTGTAGACGAACACCGGCGTGGTGAGGCCCACGACAGCTACCGCGGGCCACCGGGGACGCAGG
>CAZPYZ010000422.1:0-4116 GCA_964590215.1 uncultured Dehalococcoidia bacterium
GGGTGCCAGAATTGGAACCCCGGCGGGTACGTCAGCGCCAGGTTATACGCCATCTCATTGATGTACCGCACCGCCTCCCTTACGATCCCCCGCCGTTTGGTCGTGTCCAGCTCCCGCCGCTGGCCCTCCAGCAGCCCCATCAGCTTGGGGTCGGTGAGCCCGGCATAGTTGTTCCGGGAGGAGGCGTGGAACCGCGTGAAGAGGTATGAGTCGACATCGCCTTCCAGGGGCACCCCCTGGACGATGTTGATCAGGTAGTCTCCATTCTTGCGGCGGGTGGATTCGCTCTCCCGGTCGAGGCTCTTGAACACGAGGTTGATGCCGCCCTTCTTGAGCTGCGCCTGGAACAGTTCCAGCAGCGCCTGGGCCTGGTCCCCGGAGGGGGTGAAGGTTAGCTCGAGGTCCAACCCATTGGCGTAACCGGCCTCCGCCAGCAGGCGCTTCGCCTCAGCCGGGTCGTGCCGCAGCAGCGAGCGCGCCTCCTCTTTTGAGAAGGTGTCCGGGAATCCACCCGCCAGGGCCCATTCCCCTTTCCCGCCGGAGAGCGCCTTGATAAATTCGTCCCGGTTCACCGAAAGGGCGACTGCTCTCCTGACCCGTACGTCGTCCAGCGGCGGCTTACGCGTGTTGAGCCACACGTGTTGAGGGTTGTTGTACACGAACTCGTACAGCACGGCATCGGGGTTGCTCCGCTTGACATCCTCCGCCTGCGCGGCGCTGAGCCGGGTGCTGAGCAGGTCCAGCTGCTTGGTACGGAACGCTGCGTGTCCCGTTGCGTCGTCGGCCAGCACCAGCCACTGCACGCTGTCCAGGTAGGGACGGGCCGGCTCAAAGTAGGCCGGATTTTTCTTCCACACCCAGCGGGTGCCCTTCTGGGAGGCGCCGGTGTCCAACTGGAACGGGCCCGTGCCCGCCACGCGGTCCTTCAGGTGCCCGTCCTGCTCGTAGATCTCCCGCGGCATGATGGGGTTGAAGTCACTCGCCGCGTAGTTGAGGAAGGGCACGAAGGGGTCTGCAAAGGTGAGAGCAACCGTGTGCGGGTCCGGCGTTTCGATCCGCTGCAGCCCCTCGAAGAAGGTCTCGAACTGCGCCTGGGGCAGCTTCTTGAAATCGCCGCTGCGCGACATGTACTCGTAGGTCCACTTCACGTCCGCCGACGTAAGCTCCCGCCCGTTGACGGGGGACAGGTCGGCAAAGCGGACACCCTTTTTCAGGTAGAAAGTGAACTTCCTCGCGTCCGGCGACACCTCCCAGCGTTCCGCCAGCTCGCCTCGCAGGGTCAGGTCATCGTAAGAGACGTCCGGCCCGTTCCGGTAGCCCAGCAGGCTATTGTAGGCGAAGGTCAATCCCTCGGAGTTGGGGACGGACCGTCCGACGTAGCTCATGTCCCAGTCGAAGGGATCGTTCCCGACTCTGGTCTTTATCATGCCGCCTGGCTTCGGCTGGCCGTCCTCCGTCCCCCCGCCGGCGGGAACCTGCTGGACAGGGCCGCAGGCCATGGCCAGAGCCGCTAGCGCCACCAGGAACATCCACACGCCGCTGCGTGAGCTCCGGACATCATCCTCTGAGCCCCGTGCATCGTTGGCTGAGCTCCGTGCATCGTTGCCTGAGCTCCGCGCATCGTTGCCTGAGCTCCGTCGAAGGCCATTCCTTGAACGCCCGAACATGGCCGCCTCCTTAAGTAATCGTTGCCTGAGGCGCCGTCCTGAGGTCCTCGAAGGGCCCTCGAAGGGGCCGTTCCTCTGCGTCGCCCGAGTTGCAAGACTTCTACCGCTTCCGAGGACGTATTGTCAACCGCACCTCCGCAGAGCAACCGAACGCATGTTCGTTAAGCAAGCTACACTACAATAGCTGATGCTCCCCAAGAGACCCATCCCAGAGATCCAGATGGAATCAAAGCCACGCCGCGGACGCCGGAAGATGACAATCACAGCCTCCGATGAGACGCTCGCGCAGAACCGAGGTTTGACTACCCTCGACCGGCTACACGTAGCCATGTTGCTGCAATCCGGCGGCAGGGCGAATGCTTTACGCGCTCTGCTCGGGGCTGAGCAAGAGCGGGGCCCCGAGTTTCTGCGACTGGCCAACGCGCTCTCGGCACTCTACCCCCGCGAGAGCGAAGAGAAGCGGCTGCTCCACGCGATGCTGCTTGCGGTCCCGCGGTGAGTGCGGGCGAAACTCCACAAGCGGTCGTGATCGCAGGGCCCAACGGCGCGGGGAAGACATCGTCCGCCCCGGACCTCTTGCAAGAGGCCGTGGGCATCGACGCCTTCGTCAATGCTGACGTGATCGCCCAGGGACTCGCGGGCTTCAACCCGGAATCAACGGCGTTCGAGGCAGGCAGGATCATGCTGCGGCGCCTCGACGAGCTGGCGCGAGCCCGCGATGACTTCGCCTTCGAAAGCACCCTTGCCGGCCGGTCTGTCTCCCGACTGCTGAAGGATCTGGTCAGGGTCGGGTACGATGTTCATATCTTCTATCTCTGGCTGCCGTCACCCGAATTGGCGGTGGCCAGGGTGCGCCGGCGGGTGGAGGCGGGAGGCCATGACGTGCCCGAGCCGGTCATCCGGCGCCGGTTCTGGAGGAGCCTGGTCAACTTCGACCGTCTCTACAGGCCCTTCGCCACGACCTGGCGGCTGTATGACGCCAGTGCTGTCGGGGGTCGTCCGTTAATCGCCCACGGTACGGGGACACGCGAGCCGGTGGTTATGGACCAGGCGACGTGGTTAGGGATCCGCAAGCGGATCGAGGAGATTGCATGAGCCGGCGACCTTCGCGTGACATCGGTAGCATCATCCGCGACGGAACGGCGATCGATCGAGCCATCGTCGCAGCCCGCCGCCGGGTGATCCAACGACACCGGCAGCTTGGCGTACCCCTGGTGATCTGGCGTGACGGCCAGGTCGTCGAGGTCGCACCCGAGAGTGTGGAGCTGCCGGTCGACGAGGGCGGCACCGGGACCCCGGGCGACGAGCGCTGAAATGGACCCCTGGTGGAAAGTCGAACCCTTAGGTGATCGTTGCCTGAGGCGCCGTCCTGAGGCCCTCGAAGGGCCCTCGAAGCATGTCCTGAGCTTGTCGGACTTCTACCGCTTCCGAGGACGTATTGTCAACCGCACTCTCCGCAGAGCAACCGAACGGGTGTTCGTTAACGGCCCCTTCTGGCCGGGTCCAGCCCCATACGCGTGACCCCCACCGAGATCAACGGCGAAAAGTACGTGCCAGGGTGTGGAGCTACTCCGACGTCGACGGCGATGTCGCCACAATGCAATTGAACGCGTTCTCAGTGGTGACCAAGAATAACGGAGAGCGTGACATGGAGACCAACCGCACCAAACGAAAAAAGAACGAGAAGGCTGAACCAGGCACCCCCTGGCACGTCACCTCCAACCAACACGTCGGCGAGTGGTTGGCGGCGCGTCATTGGCATTGACGCTTCAGTGGGGGATATGTTTCCAGGAGGCTGTTGAGAAGGTACATTACCGGGTCGGCTTGGACTGTTGCCTCGGGTTCTAGAAAGTTCGCGTTTATCCTGGTCACGTAGTAGTTGCCATCGGGCTCTTGCGAGAAATCCCCGATACACCTGCCGTAGCTCCAAATCGCGCCGGAGGAGGAGCTTCCGCACTTTATGAGCCCGGCCGGTTCGGCGTGAGGCCCGAAGTAGACCGAGAGCACAGTGGGACTGTGTTCGAGGCGAAAGTCCTGTTCCTTGTATCGGACGACAAAGCGACACCGCACGAGATCGGCCTGTTGAATATCCAGGCCGCTGTTCGGGAACCCGTGGTAAGTATCGAGCATCTGCGCCTCCTCAGAAACCCGGGGTGGGTCTGCTGCCGGTCATTCGCCTGACGATCTGGTCAGCTCGCCCTATAAGGGCGGATCGGAGCTGATCATAGGCGTACCCCCCGATTTCAAACTCGGGAGGAACTGTGACATTGGCTCTCCGTCCATAGCCGAGGGCCCACGTCTTTCCTGGGTTCTTCTTGCTCAGAATCCCGATTACATAGCCTCCGCTGCGTTGGACTAGGGACATGCCCGGGATGTCGCTGGGCCCGTCTCCGAAGTAGATCATATTCGTGAACGGTATTAACCGCTCTGCTTCGTCCATCGGTTCGTT
>CAZPYZ010000422.1:4126-4482 GCA_964590215.1 uncultured Dehalococcoidia bacterium
ATCATAGGCGTACCCCACACGTTCGGCGGCCACGGCAGCTCTGAGCTCATCGCCCGCAGCCGCTTCGACCGTTTTGTCAGAACCCTGGAACCGATGCCAGGAAGCGCGGGCCATCTATCTACCACTCTGCGCTTGACAGGCAGTATAGTAAAATGGTACATATGTTCTTGTCAACGCCCTGCTGCTCCGCATGCTCCGCTGCTCCGCTCCACCAATACCATCGGATTCGCCTCAGACCAGTAAAGGAAGCATCGTTCATAAATGACAAAGGCAGCTGACCCGGCCTGTCGCGACGAGCCCACAACTTCCGTGCCTGAATCGCGCCCAACCTCATAAAAACCCCAAGCGGATCGCGT
>CAZPYZ010000423.1:0-4479 GCA_964590215.1 uncultured Dehalococcoidia bacterium
GTTTGATGAGGCGTTCATTGTCAGGGAAGGTCGAGGGTCGCGCCTCTGGGACTGCAGCGGGAACGAGTACATCGACTACCTGCTGGGGTCGGGGCCGCTGGTCCTGGGGCACGCCCATCCTGCGGTCAACCAGGCAGTGCAGGAAGCGCTGGGCCGGGGGAGCACCTATTTCATGACCAACGGGCCGGCCATCGAACTGGCAGAGGAGATCATCCGGGCTGCGCCCTGCGCTGAGAAGGTGCGGTTTACCGTCACGGGGACTGACGCAACGTTCCAGTGCCTCCGGGTCGCACGGGCCTACCGCAAGCGGGAGAAGGTGCTGAAGTTCGAGGGCGGGTTTCACGGCTCCCACGATTACAGCATGGTGAGCCTGGCGCCCCGGCCGGACCAGCTCGAGGACTTCCCCCGCGGAGCGCCAAGCGCCGCGGGCATTCCCCGAAGCGTCCAGGATACCGTCCTCGTCGCGCCCTACAACGACGCCGAGGCGGCCTCGGACCTCATCGAACGGCACCAGGACGAGCTGGCAGCGGTCATCGTCGAGCCCTTTCAACGCACCCTGGCGCCGGTCACCGGCTTCTTGCAGGCGCTCCGGGAGGTCACGCAGCGCTACGGCGTCCCTCTTGTCTTCGACGAGGTGGTCACGGGCTTCCGCCTCGCCTATGGCGGGGCGCAGGACTATTACGGCGTCACGCCGGACCTCGCGGCTTACGGCAAAATCATCGGCGGAGGGTTCCCCCTGGGCGCGCTGGCGGGGCGGGAGGAGATCATGCGGCACTATGATGGCGCCGCGGTTGCGCCGGATGAGTTCGTGCCTCAGACCAGCACGCTGGCCGGGAACCCTATCGCGGCGGTGGCCGGTCTGGCGACGCTGGCGGAGCTGCGCAAGCCGGGACAATACGAGCGTCTGTTGGGAACGGGGCGTGCCCTGATGGCCTCCCTCCACGATGCCCTCGCGGCCGCTGAGGTCCCGCACCAGGTGACCGGCGAGCCCGTAGTGTTCGATGTCCATTTCGCCGATGGGCCCATCACGGACTACCGATCGACGCTGAAGGGGGATAGCGCACTGCTGGCGCGTTTCAACCGCGGGTTGCTGGAGCGGGGCGTGCTCAAGGGCGGGCAGAAATTCTACGTCTCGCTGGCCCACACCGATGAAGACGTGCGGGAGACCGTGCGGGCGTTTCGGGACGTGGCAGCTTGGCTGGTTTGAGGAGATGTCGCCTTGCAGCATGGCCAGCCGTTTAGGCGGGGGACAAGCCCCGGCGCTAAGGGTTCTCGATCACTCGCCGTCCGGCCAGTTCGTCGCGTATGACTGACAGCATGCCCCCTGGGACGGTCACCAACCTCCCCGCCCCGCCCTCGCCCCTCATCGGGGCGGTGGTCGGCCTGGGCGTAGAAGATGGGGATGCCGGCCGCCCGGCACGCCTGGTCGATCCGCTGCAGGCGGGGGATCACCCCAAGCGCCTCCACCGCCGCCTGTCTCGCCGGATCCTCAGGGTGCAGGTAGGCGTTCAGGGTGTCGAAGAACAGCATCGCCGTCTTGGGAGGGATGATGGGGTGGTCTGCCATGGCGGGATTGTAACCGATTGCCGGGGGACAATGTTATCGTCCCTGACACGCTATCATGGGCGCGAAGCGTGACGCACCGGGATGGAGCCATGGCCGGAATCATTGACCGATACATCGATGAGAGCCGGAGCATTCCCGAGGCTCGACTGAAGCCTTGGGGGATGCAGGTCTGGGCGATCGTCGGATATTTGCGCGGGCGCCACGCCAACGCTGAGGAAGTCGCCAAGGAGTACGATATTCCTCTCGAGGCGGCTCAGGCTGTGCTCCAGTACTACAAGAAGCACAAGCGCCTTATCGACGGACGCTTGGCGATGAACGAGGACCCGCCGCCTCTAGAGGAACCTCTGGCGGGGTACATTGACCAGAGCTGGGGAGCCGGCGATGCACGCTTGAAGCCATGGGGCGTTCAAGTCTGGGCGATCATTGGCTACCTTAAGGCCGCCAAGGGAGACGAGGAATGGGTAGCTGGTGGCTACGAGATCCCAGTTGAAGCTGTGCGAGCGGCCCAGGCTTACTATAAAAGGCATAAGGATGTAATCGACGCCCGGCTTGCCATGAACGACTACTAGCCACTTGGCCCGGTTCCACCTCGACCATGACGTCAGCCGTTACATCGCTCCGCCGTTGCGGTTCTCCGGCCACTCAGTCGTCACCGCACACGAGCTGGGATTGGATTCCGCTCCTGATGGCCAGCAGCTACTAAGCGCCCGGGCGGCCCAACGGATCCTAGTCTCTCACAACCGCAAGGATTTTCAGTTACTACATGATACTTGGTACCGCTGGGCGGAAGCATGGGGTGTGCACCGAGATCATGAGGGTATTCTCATACTGCCTCAGACTAGAGACATCAGCATCCTGGTTGAGGCACTGAACGGGTTTGCCGCATTAGGCTTCGTTACTACCGGAAGACTTTACCGGTGGCGCCACGGGCAGTGGACCGCTTTCGAGCGCTAGCCTAGCCAGGCTGACGGAGGTTTGTGAGCGGAAGAACCAGCTGCCGCGGGCGTTCTCCAAAGCTGACAAAGCCGTAATGGCGGTAGAACGCTTCGGCCTCGTTGTCCTTGGCATCCACCACCAAGGCAAACACAGCGACCTCCGAACGGAGGGATCGCGCTATGGCGTCCCACAATAACGCGCCGCCAAGCCCGCGGCCCCGATAGGCTTGATCGACTGCCAGACGTCCCAGCCTGGCTACCGGGACCGAAGGATAGCGAGGAAGGCGCCTTGCGAGCTGTTCAGGCAAGTGGTCCAAGGGAACGCCGACCGCGGAAAGGGTGTAGTACCCGGCAATCTTGCCGGTCTGCCTCTCTATCGCGACATAGCAGGCCGTTACCCGCCGCCGTATGTCCTGCGTGACCTGCTGCCGAAAATAGCGATCCAGGGCTTCCACACCACTCGAAAACCCTGCTCTGTTGTCACTGGGGTTCAGGGCTTGGACGATGAACTGCGGCGACGTCACCCCGATGTGGTCAGCAGCCTGCTGTGAGCTTCCCTAGCACCCTCTAGCGCCGGGGAAACGGGCGGCGGATTCAGTAACAGCTCGACGAATCGCCGCTGGTCCTCCAGGGAAAGACGGATGATGCTTGTCTCGTCAATCGCTTGAAGCGCGGCATGCTGAGCGGCGGCCACGATAAAGTCGCTCACGCTGCGTCCTTGAAGTTCCGCCGCTCGCTTCACTAGAGCGAGAGTTTCGGGAGTGATCCTGGCCTCGACACGCGCTCTTCGGTTTGGTTGTCCGGGCATGAGTAGGCCTCCTCACTGGCCATTGTACGGTGGTACACCGTACAACAACAAGCGGGATCGCCCGAGAGGCACGGCCGGAAAGCTGGTGACACTGGGGCTACGCCCCAGACCCCGGCTTCACGCTACCAACGTCTACCCCATCCTCCCCTGGTGAGTGCGGCTTTCCGGCCGCACTCCTAGGCCACCTGAAACAGCCTCCCGTAGCCTTCGATCTTGTCCCTGATGCCTGCGGCCCGCAGGCCGGCCCAGGTCATGGCTTGCATGCTGGTGACGACGGGAACGCCGAGGTCGTCCTCCAGAGCCTGGATAACGCCGACGCTGGGCATGAGGGCACCGGTTATCCAGACGCCGTCCGCGTTGCCCGCCGATCGATAGACCTCCTTGGCGGCACGGTACGTCACGCCAAGGTTGGTGAAGGCGAGTCTCTGGTAGTTCTCGGGGTCGGTGCGCAAGGTCTTGGCGGCGGCGATGGAGATACCGGCGTTCTTTACGTAGACCTCGATGTCCTTGTGGGCCCCGGGGTCGAACGCGCTGAGCATCGCCACACGGGAGACCCCAACGGCCTGCATGGCACGCCAGCAGGATCCCAGGTCAGTAACCATGGGTACGTTGGTGACCTTGGCGACGCGCTCCCTGATCTGGTCCTCGAAGCCCCAGCCCTTCGCAGCGACGCCGGGGACCGCGGCCTGGACGATCGCGTCGGGCTCCCGGACCAGGAGGCGCTTCACGCCGTCCTCGAGTTGGTCGAGCATGTCGCTGGAGGACGCGCGGAAACCGAAGGAAACCACCACAAGGACAACTCCAGGGGGCGCCATCAGGTAGAACTCGTAGGGGTTGTTCTCGGCGACGCCGGATGGCTGCATGAGGCCGATGCGGGCGCGCCAGCCGTAGGCGGCGCCAGCAGGGGCAGACAGAAGAGGCATTACTTACTCTACGCTCTAGCCAGGTGCACCTGAAGGCCGGAGCTAGCGTAGTACGTGGTGCGTAGGGAGTAGGGAACGGCTCCCACCTCCTCACCACCCCCTACGCACTACTCACAACGTGAACAGAATTTGCGTTAACTGGCCACCTAGCTTCTACGCCCGTTCCGGGACTGCGCCCGGAACGGGCGTAGAAGCTAGGTCTGTCTCTTATACACATCTCCGAGCCCACGAGACTAGGCATGATCTC